>JAJQGR010000161.1:2172-4914 GCA_021200345.1 Lachnospiraceae bacterium
GGCCCTGCAGAGCGGCAGAGAAATCATTGCCCAGGTGGCGCCCGCCTTTGTGGGTCAGTTTGGCAGCAGTGTGACTCCTGAGATGTTGAAAGAAGCACTGCTGACGCTGGGCTTTTCGGATGTCTATGAGACGGCGCTTGGCGCGGATTACGGCTGTCTGCAGGAAGCCCGCCATTATGTGGAAGAGGTAGCCAGCGGCAAGCAGAATTTTTCCCTGACCAGCTGTTGTCCTTCCTGGTCCGTTCTTGCCAAAAAATATTTTCCGGAAACCATTGACAAGATTTCCAATGAGCTGACTCCCATGGTGGCCACTGCCCGGATCATCAAGCAGGAGCATCCGAAAGCCTCTGTGGTGTTTATCGGTCCCTGTGTGTCCAAAAAGCTGGAGGCCAGCAGACGCACTGTGCGCTCTGACGTGGATTTTGTCATTACTTTCGAAGAGCTGGCCGGCATTTTTGAGGCGAAAGGGATTTTTATGAGTGAAATGGAGGAGCAGGAGGAATCAGAAAAAATGAACCGGGCTACCTCCCTTGGCAGAGGCTATGGCGTGGCCGGGGGTGTGGCGGGCGCCATCAAAAAGGCCATCGATACCTATTATCCGGGAACTGAGGTCAAAATTGAGCACGCCCAGGGACTGGAGGATTGCCGTAAAGCTCTGCTGATGGCCAAGGCCGGCCGCCTGAACGGATATCTCATTGAGGGCATGGCCTGTCCCGGCGGCTGCGTGGCGGGAGCGGGCACCAACATTACCATTCCTCAGGCCACCAGGGCCGTGACCCAGTTTGCCAATACCTCAGAAAAGAAGATACCGGAGAATATGTAGAGGATGCGAAAAAGAAAAATTCCGAATACCACTTGAGATATGATTAAAATTGCGGTATAGTGGTTGAGATTTAAAACTACATTTAATGTGAGGAAGAAAAAATGACCAAAATCAGAACCCGCTACGCCCCCAGCCCCACTGGCAGAATGCATGTGGGCAATCTGCGCACCGGCTTATACGAATATTTAATCGCCAAGCATGAAAACGGCACTTTCGTCCTGCGTATTGAGGATACCGATCAGGAGAGACAGGTGGAGGGCGCCGTGGATATTATCAACAGGACCCTGGACAAAACCGGTCTGATCCCGGACGAGGGACCGGACAAGGACGGTGGGTACGGCCCTTATGTGCAGAGTGAGCGCATGAAGACCGGCATTTATATGAAATACGCAAAGGAACTTATTGATAAGGGCCAGGCTTATTACTGCTTCTGTGACAAGGAGCGGCTGGAAGGCCTGCGCCAGACCATTGAGATGGACGGAGAGACTAAGGAAATCACCGTCTATGACAAGCATTGTCTTTCCCTCTCCAAAGAGGAGATCGAGGCCAATCTGGCAGCCGGTAAGCCCTTTGTCATTCGGCAGAATAACCCCACCGATGGCACTACCACCTTCCATGACGAGCTTTACGGAGATATTACCGTGGATAATTCGGAACTGGACGACATGATTCTCATCAAGTCTGACGGTTATCCCACCTATAATTTTGCCAATGTGGTGGACGACCATACCATGAATATCACCCATGTGGTCAGAGGAAACGAATACCTTTCTTCTTCCCCCAAATATGTGCGCCTTTACGAGGCCTTTGGCTGGCAGGTGCCGGTGTACATTCATTTGCCGCTGATCACCGATGAGAATCACAAAAAGCTCTCCAAGAGAAGCGGTCATTCCTCCTTTGAGGATTTGCTGGAACAGGGCTTTGTGGCCGAGGCAGTGGTCAATTACATTGCCCTTTTAGGCTGGTCGCCTGAGGAAAACAGGGAAATTTTTTCCATGGACGAGCTGATAGAGAAATTTGATTATCACCGTATCAACAAATCTCCTTCGGTTTTTGACATTGGAAAGCTGAAATGGATGAACGGCGAGTATATCAAGGCCATGGATTTTGACCGCTTTTACGAGCAGGCAAAGCCGTATCTGGAAGCGGCACTGACCAAAGGTCAGGATCTGAAAAAGGTGGCCGCCATGGTAAAGACCCGTATCGAGGTTTTCCCGGACATTACCGAAATGGTGGATTTCTTTGAGAACCTGCCGGAATATGACCCGGAAATGTATCGTCACAAGAAAATGAAGACCACACCGGAAAGCTCTCTGGCAGTCTTAAAGGACGTATTGCCTCTGCTGGAGGCCTGGGAGGATTATTCCAATGACGCCCTCTACCAGCTGCTGCTTTCCTATGCCGGAGAGAAAGGATATAAGAACGGCTACGTCATGTGGCCCATCCGCACTGCCGCCAGCGGCAAACAGACTACCCCCGCCGGAGCGACGGAGATTCTGGAGGTTCTGGGGAAGGAAGAGTCCTTATCCCGTATCCGAACCGGAATCGCGAAACTGGAGGCTGTCCTTGGCTAATCAGTTTACGCCGGCCCAGGAGCGGGCCATCGACCATTTCACGGGACCTGCCCTGGTGCTGGCGGGCCCCGGCAGCGGCAAGACCCTGGTGATCACTGAGAGGGTCTGCCGCCTGATCGGGAAGCAAAAGATCGACGCTTCCCAAATTCTGGTAATTACCTTTACCAAAGCTGCGGCGGTCCAGATGGAGGAACGCTTTTCACAAAAGATGCCCCGGGAGAGACCCTGGTTTGGCACATTTCACTCATTCTTTTATTTTATTCTTCGAACATACTCCCGAAAATTTCCTCATACCCTGGTTCCCGCCAATGTGAAACAGATGCTGATAAAATCTGCCTGTAAAAC
>JAJQGR010000052.1 GCA_021200345.1 Lachnospiraceae bacterium
TCGCGTTTGTGGCGCAGAGTGTGGGGATGGACTATGTCCAGCCCTTTACTTTTAATGCGGTGAGAAATCTGATCGGGTCGGCGGTGCTGGTACCGGTGATTATGTTTTTAGATAAAAATAAGCGGAACAATACGGAAGACGATTTCCCCAAAGCCGCAATGGATGATCAGAATGGAAAAAACACAGAAAGCATAAACTCCCAAAATCATCTGCCTGCCGGCGGCATCAGCTGCGGCGTAATCCTCTTTATCGCCTCCAATCTGCAGCAGTTTGGTATCCAGTATACGACGGTGGGAAAGGCGGGCTTTATCACCGCCATGTACATTGTGCTGGTGCCCATTTTTGGTATTTTCCTGCATAAAAAAACGGGACTGAGAGTGTGGGCGGCGGTGGCCATGGCCATTGCGGGTCTGTATCTTCTATGTATGACAGGGGACAGCCTTTCTTTGAATGTGGGGGATCTTTTACTGATCCTCTGCGCGGTGGCCTTTTCCTTTCATATTCTGGTCATTGACCATTTTTCGCCCCTTGTGGACGGCGTCAAAATGTCCTGCATCCAGTTCTTTACCTGCGGGGTGCTGTCGTTTCTCTGCATGATGCTTTTTGAAACGCCCAAACTTTCGCAGATTCTGGCGGCCTGGATGCCGATTTTGTATGCGGGCGTTCTGTCCTGCGGTGTGGCCTATACCCTGCAGATTGTAGGACAGCGGGGCATGAATCCCACGGTGGCGTCCCTGATTTTGAGCCTGGAATCCGTGATTTCCCTGCTGGCTGGCTGGCTGATCCTGCATCAGAGCCTGAGCGGGCGGGAGCTTCTGGGATGCCTGATAATGTTTGCGGCGATTGTGCTGGTGCAGCTGCCGGGAAAGCAGAAATCATAAGGGCAGGGATACTATTCTCATAGTAACAGCGAGGAAACAAAAATCGACAAAGATCTTTACAAACAGGTCATTTTGTGTATAATGTAAGCAGAAATCCAAAAATAGAGTACCCATAATGTGGATTTTCTGCGAAAGCGGTTTTGCCTGAAACGATGTCTTCCATGCTTCTTGGAGCGAATCAGGAATGTAAACGCTGCTTGTCGCGAATTCTAAAGATAAAGTTCCTGTCCGCAGACGAATGGGAACGATAACGGCATATTCCAAAAGCAGCGTCATACAAAAACGGAGACAGGAGGTGTGAGAGATGGCGACATCCAGTATTTTTGCAAATTTTACCATAACAGTGGATGCGGTGGAGCGGTTTATTGAGGCTTTGGAGTGGTCCGAGAAGCAGCCGCGGTTTGATCCCTCTACAGCAAACGGCAGAATTGTGACGGACCCGGAGGAGATCAGGGCGCTGGGGGAGAGATGGAGAGCGAGGCAGGAACTGAATGGAGAAAACTGAATCGGGCTATGATGTTTACCATATCATGGATTTGATTCAGGCGTTCGGAGAAGATGGGGTTAGGAAAATCCTTTCCGACTTTTCAAGTGAGTACAAATCGAAAGTACATAATGAAGAAACAGAAAGATTTCTTAAAAAAAACGCAGTAGATTTTACGAAGAGGAAGATTTCGGTTACGTATCTTGCGATGGATGAACAGGAGCGAGCAGCAGGTTTTTTTACATTGACACACAAGCCTGTTACCATTCGCAGAGACATACAGATATCCGGAAACGCTATGAGAAAGCTGGAAAGGCATGCGAAGTTTGATCCAGCAGTCAATGCTTATAATGCATCAGCGTTTCTGCTGGCACAATTTGGCAAAAATTATTCACTGCCTGTGGCGGAACGCATGAGCGGGCACAGCCTGATGAGGCAAACCTTGCTTAAGATCGAAGATATTCAGAGACAAATTGGCGGAGGAGTTATTTTTCTGGAAGCGGAGGAGCACAGGGAGCTGCTGGATTTTTACAGTGAGAATGCTTTTGCCCCCTTTGCTGAAAGATATTCTGATGTGGATGATATCAAATACATCCAGATGCTGAGACTGTTATAAAGACAAAAAACGATATATACGAAATCAGGAGGTATGCGATCAGGCGGTCGCCTGCCTCCTGTTTTCGTTATAATTTTGAACATTGTTTTCAATGAATCAAAGCATCAGTATATGGAAATATATTTGTGGGCGTGCATTATTTCCCCAGCCGGATCATATGAAAGCTCTTATCGCACAGCACGGCCTTCAGGATTCCGCCATCCACGACAGCACTGTTTTTGCCGGAATGGGAGGAAGTCCCCACAGGAACTTTGACCGGCGTCACAGTATCCGGATGCTTCTCTGTATTCACGGCTTTTACGTCAGGATGAGTCAGAACCACGTGCTCCTTCACCTGATAGCCCTCAAACTGGCGCAGATCCACTGTCACCTCCATGGAATCCTGCAGATCCTTATTGACCAGGAAAAAGGTCAGGTTTTCATTTTCATCTATGGTGCAGACAGCGTCCAGGTACGGCGCGTTGCCCTGGCTGCTTTCATAAGAGGGGCAGTCTGTCAGCGTGTGCAGTACGGTGCCTCTGCCGTAATTGCTGATCATTTCAAAAGGATAATAAATGGTCTGCTTCCAGGCGCCGGTATCAGAGGTCATGATGGGGGCGATGACATTGACCAGTTGTGCCAGACAGGCCACCTTTACCCGGTCGGCGTGGCGTAAGAGGGTAATCATCATGCCAGCCACCAGCAGAGCGTCCTCGAAATTATAGACGTCCTCCAGCTGATGGGGCGCTTTGCACCAGCGCTCCAGTTTTTGATCCTGTTCATTGGAGTGGTACCAGACGTTCCACTCATCGAAGGACAGGTTGATGGTCTTTTGGGCTCTCTTTTTGGCTTTCACCGAGTCGCAGATGGACACCACGGAGCTGATGAACTGATCCATGGCGATAGTGTTGGCCAGAAAGTCCGCCGTATTGTCCGCCTGGTTGCCATAATATTGATGAAGAGAGAGATAATCCACTTGGTCGTAGCACTCGCCAAGCACAGTGTCCTCCCACTGGCCGAAGGTGGGCATGGTCAGGGCCGCGCTGCCGCAGGCCACCAGCTCGATGTCCGGATCCACCATTTTCATCAGTCTGCCGGTCTCAGCGGCGAACCGCCCGTATTCCGCTGCGGTCTTGTGTCCCATCTGCCAGGGTCCGTCCATTTCATTGCCCAGGCACCAGAGCTTGATATTGTGGGGCTGCTCATAGCCGTGCTTTCTGCGCAGGTCGCTGTAGTAGCTGCCGCCCTTTAAGTTGCAGTATTCCACCAGATTTTTGGCATCCTCCGCTCCTCTGGTGCCCAGATTCACCGCCATCATGGGAGCGGTGTTCGCTTTCTTTGTCCAGTCCATAAATTCGTTCAAACCAAACTGATTGCTTTCAATAACGGCCCAGGCCAGGTCCACTTTCTCAGGCCGGTCTTTTTTGGGACCGACGCCGTCCTCCCAGTGGTAGCCGGACACAAAGTTGCCGCCTGGATAGCGGACAACGGGCACGTTCAGTTCCTTTACCAGGTCAATCACGTCCTGCCGCAGGCCCTGCTCATCCGCAAAGGGAGAGTCCGGCTGGTAAATGCCCTCGTATACAGCCCGTCCCAGATGCTCGATGAAAGAGCCGTAAATTCGCGGATCCACCTGCCCGGTGATGAAATGTTTGTCGATGTGGATGATTGATTTTTTCATGGGTAAAATGTTCCTCTTTCATTAAAAATAGTGCTACGGGTATTCTACCATAACAGAAGAAAAAGGAAATAGTTTTTTGAAAAATTATAATAAATCAATCCCAGGCATAACATTTATGATTCACTTAACGTATCGATAAGCAATATTTGTATCATGTCCAGTAAGTTGGATCATTGAGCTTTGAGGATATCTTTTGTTATTAATGATAAAGCTGATTTTTACCGCTTACTAAGCTATTAAAGTTTTGTTTCAGTTGAAATAAGGTCTAGACGGTCATACAGAATTGTTTTCTCCTGTGAAATAATATTTACGCGCTCTTTTTTCAAAATAGTACGAGCTCGTTGATTGCATTCGTAATCACGATCGCCTTTGATGAATGCAGAGCAGCAAAGATAATCACATTTGGCGGAGCCGTCTGAATCAGCCTTAATGATAAAAACGAAGCTGGTCATATCAAGGTGGCTGGATATAAGGTAATCGGCCTTTATTCTTGTGGTGAACGGATACAGGTGGGGCAAATAGGAAAAGAAAGTGAAGTCCTTTTCTATGATGTCCTTTAAGCGTAATAATGCCTCAAGACGGGGTTTTACAGAGATTTCGTACTGTTCACCTTTAGCTATCTGGTCAAACGAGATTTTGTGATCAAGGATTCGATCAACGGTCCTTTTAGGATTGTATCTTGGCAGTGATAAATCATGCAAGTATTGAAAACCAGCAAGGTGCGGAAAATCTTCCGGTGAAAAGGTCAGATTGATGGTATAGAGTTGTCTTTTATAACCGTATGTAAAAATATAGCTGTACTCTGTTAATTCACTCCATACAGAAGCAGCCTGATAGAGAATATCTGCGGCCTGTCCGTCCATACCGTACCTCACGTCTGAAAAATAAAGAGCCTTGCCATTGCAAGGCTCTCAATCAAGCGTTTTCATTCGATTCCGGAGAATCTAGTCGGTTTGTGGTGATCGCATAACCCACGGGCTGGCTCGACAGAAGGCTGCTTTCCGACACAGTCAACTGCTTCACGGCCTCGATAGCTGGTCATCGCCGCTATCCTCTACAAATATTATAGCACAAAAAGGGATTTCGTCAATGAAATTCTGCTTTTCTTGCGGAAGAGCAGCACCCTTTTTGGATTAGCATGCCAGTCAGCATGCCTTTTTATATTATATGCAGAATAACGGAAAAATCAATGTGTATTCTGATTTTGC
>JAJQGR010000160.1 GCA_021200345.1 Lachnospiraceae bacterium
GCCATCTCCAGGGGAACTGATAGGCAACCAGCAGATTATATACGGCGTCCGGCAAAAAATCCAGATAGTCATAGAACATATAAATACTGGAAAGAAAAATGGCAAACAGAGAAAAGCACCAGCACAGCGCCGCGAAATTTCTGCTCTTATGATCCGGAGATTCCTGTTTTTTCTGTCTTGCCAGAT
Organism: Lachnospiraceae bacterium; assembly: GCA_021200345.1. Classification (GTDB taxonomy): domain Bacteria; phylum Bacillota; class Clostridia; order Lachnospirales; family Lachnospiraceae; genus RGIG6307. The sequence continues at coordinate 187 of JAJQGR010000160.1, forward strand.
AAACCAGAAACAGCCAAAGCCCCAACACAAGGGAAAAGCCGATGGCAAAGGACATCTCCGCAGAAGCGGATCCCGTCACATCTCCCTCCTGATATCCATTGACAATAGAATTAAAAATCTGCACAAGATAAGCGCCGGAAGACTGGATTGATGCCCCCATCTGATTGCTGATATACATGTCCATGCTCATGGAATCAAGCATGACCACAAGAGGCGCCAGATTGATAAAGAGCGTAAGCAGGGCCGCTTTCGCCAGTCCCAAAAATCTCTGAGGCTCCAGTGTCTTTTTGATAAAAAGCAGACAGGTCAGTCCAATGAGCATGGCGCTCATCTCCATACTGAGCGTATGGCAGGAAAAAACAGCCGTCAGCCCCGCTACAATGGGCCAGTATTTTCTGATGGTTATTTTCTCCCCTTTCGGCGCCGTATAAACGTTGTAGAATCCCAGAAACACCAGCGGGAAAAAGGTCTGAGCCGTGTACTCCCCCAGGGCGCATCTGACGAAAATATTCGTCAGTCTGACCGCACTGAAAGTATACAGGGCAGACGCAAGCAAGGCTGTATTGGATTTGCGGAATATTCGCTGGGAACAACCATACATGATCAGGCAGGTTGCCGTGGAGATCAGGCAAACATAAAGATTGTATACGAAAGTAATCCCAAAACCGCAATTGTACAGAATGGCAGGAAGATACAAAAAGATCTGGCCGTAAAACAGAGGTACGGCGTACCCGTAGCCATTCAAAGACGCTGAGAAAATGGCCGGGAAAAAATTCCCCTGCCTCAGCTCGTAAGCCAGGAGCATGATTCTGTCCACATGAAAGCCCAGATCGTACCCCCAATAGGTCCAGTTACCCATAAAAGACAACGCCGCGGCCAGGCAGATCAGCGTCAGGACTCCCAGCTCTTTCCCATTTGAAAACTCCCGGTCCATAAACACCAGGAAACAAAACAGATCCAAAAACGCAAAAAGCAGCGCCATGCCGAACAGACATACATATCTGTATGCCACAAATTCTGTCACCTCAACAGAAGAAATCTCTACCGCACCGCATCCATAAAACGTAACTGTCAGCTGCAGATCGCTGACTGTCCAGGGGGAGGTGATCTGCACCGTCTGCTCCACACTGTTCAGGCCGTCCCTGAGCAGCAGAGGATCAAGGGTATAATAAACAGAATTACTCTCACTGTCCAGATTGAGATAGCTGATCCCGCAGGAAAAGCTGGATTCCTCAATATAATTGGCCTGGGACTGATAAGTAATCCGGATATTGTACGCTCCCGGATAGAATTTCAGACTGCCCGAATTCAGGATCACTTCACCCTCAAGGGCTCCCTCATTCTCAGCCCGGTAAACTCCCGTTCCATCCTCATTGGTGGTCTCCAGCACATATTCCCCCGACATATTCATGTCACCGACACCGAAAGTATAATCACAGCGGCTGCGAAAGCAGTTGAGAAACAGCAAAAACAAAAAGACAGCCTCCAGAATGACAGCTGTTTTCCATATTCTATGATGCTTTATTACCTCAATAAATCTTTTCATGATGTTCCGCACTACATTTCTCCCTGGGATATGATCGCCCCTGTCGTTATCAACCATCCGCTCTTTTCATAGTTTCACAGATAAACCAAAACTCTTATAGCATAATAAAGCCGTTTGCATTCCGATGTCAAGGGAAAAAGCAAACGGCTCCGGTATGTATTATGTTCATATAATGTTCATCACGCGGTTACTCCAAACGCTGTACCCTGTTCTGCGGCGAAAGCGCATAAGCCACATTATCGGCATGAGCCGCGCTTCTCTCCAGATCAGTCAGAAGATCCGTAAAAATCACATCTACAATCGGTTTGCAGGTGGCGTTGAGCAAACGCTTTACATGATTTTCCTTAACCTCCTCCAATCTTTCCTCCATATCGCTCTCCAGCTCTTCCACCTCGTGCAGCTTATGAAACTCATCGTTCTCAAAGATCTCCAGGCAGAGATTAATATCCTCCAGGCAGAGCTCCGACAGCTCCTGCAAATCCTCTCTGGCGTCCTCCGAGAAAGTGGCCTTTTCCGCCCTGAGCTGACTGCTGTATCCACTGATGTTTTCAGCGTAATCAGAAATACGCTCAATATCCGCCACTGACAAAATCAGATGGTAAACCCTGTTCATGTCTTTCTGGGATATGTTCATCGTCCGAAGCCGCACCAGCTTCGAAATAACCGCGTTGTCCAGATAATTGACTGTCTCCTCCACCTCCAGCACTCTGGCCGCCTTCTCCTCATCCATATCCAGAAGACTCTCCAGTGCCATTGCCAGATTGCTGACTGAGATCGCGCCCATGCGGGCAATCTCTTTCTTGGCCTGACTGATCGCCACTGCGGTTGGCAGCTCTTCCACGTTGGTCAGGAACTGAAGTCTGCGGTCATCCTCGTCCTGCAGCTCGCTCTTTTTCGCCGGCAAAAGCTTCTGCGCCAGCTTCACTATGTATTCTGAGAACGGCAGCATCACCAACACCGCAAAAACAGCGAACAGGGTATGCGTATTGGCCACCTGACGTCCCACGTCATTGCCGGAAATAAATTGAATGAAATTCAGTACCTGTGGGAAAATGCCGATCACGGTCATCAAAAGAGCCGCCCGGATCAGATTGAAAAGCAGATTTAACAGCGCCGTCCGCTTGCCATTACGGTTGGTAGTCAGGCTGGCCAGAAAATTGGGGGTTACCGATCCGATGGCGGAGCCGATAATCAGATAAACACAAGTGTAGTAGGAAATAATGCCCTCCACCGCAAACGCCTGAAAAATAACTGTGGCAGAGGATGAGCTCTGCAAAAGAGCCGTGAATGCCACACCAAAAATCACGATCAAAAATGGATTGGACATGGACGCCAGAAGATTCTGAAAAATAACAGTCTCCGCCAGGGGAGAGATGGCGGATTTCATCAGGGAAATACCCTGAAAAAGCATACCAAAGCCCATGATAATGGAGCCAATATGCCTGACTACCTGCCTTTTGATAAACAGGTACATGACAGCGCCCACAAATAGAATAAGCGGTGCCCAGGTACCCAGGTCAAAAGCAGTGATCTGGGCGGTGATGGTGGTACCGATATTGGCTCCCATGATCACGCCAATGGCCTGACTCAGGGTCATCATACCGGAATTGACAAAGCCAATGACCATCACATCTGTGGCTGAGGAGGACTGAATCAACATGGTGACCAGAATTCCCATCAGTACTGCCGTGACCTTATTCTTTGTAGCTTTCTCCAGTATTTTCTGAAGATTATCGCCGCAGGCGCTTCTCAGCCCGGAGGACATCACCGACATACCATAAAGGAACAGCCCGATGCCCCCGAACAGAGAAAAGATATCCCCAAGTGACATAAAAAACTCCCGTTTGTAAATTCTGTCTAAAGTTCATGTAAAACGCAAACTATTTACATGATATACAAATTCAGACACAAAAGCAAGAGGATATCGGAAAATTTCGTCAAGTTAGGAGTTGCTTACCAGATTTTTCAGCACCTGACCGCATTCAAAAGCCTGTGCATTGTCCAGCGTCACCTCCGCAATGGTATAAAGCGCCTCCTTTGTGAGAAAGCCCTGATGGGAAGTCAGCAGCACGTTGGGGAAAGAAAGAAGCCGGGCCGTGGTGGTGTGGTCCAGAATATCGTCCGATCGATCCTCATAAACAAGACCACTCTCCTCTTCATACACATCCAGAGCCACAGCGTGAAACTTTCCCGCCTTGATCCCATTAATCAGATCCTCCGTTTTGATCAGTCCGCCCCGGGAGGTATTGACAAGAATCACGCCGTCTTTCATACACGCAATGGCATCAGAATCGATGATATGATAGGTCTCAGGAAACAACGGACAGTGCAGGGAAATCAGATCAGACTCCGCCAGCAGTTCTTTCAGTGTCACATATTTCACGCCCAGGCCGGAAATGGGATAAGGATCGTATGCCAGCACTTCCATACCAAAGCCCCTGCAGATATTGATCATGGCCTGTCCAATCTTCCCAGTACCCACAATTCCCGCGGTTTTGCCGTACAGGTTCACTCCTGTCAGGCCGGTCAGGCTGAAATCATTATCCCGGACCTTATTATAGGCCTTGTGCAACCTGCGGTTGGCCGCCATGGCAAGGGCCATGGCGTGCTCCGCCACAGCCTCCGGAGAATAGCCGGGCACTCTGAGAACGGTAAGACCCAGGAACGCGGCCGCTTCCAGATCCACATTATTGTAACCGGCACAGCGCAGTAAAATCAGCTCCACGCCGACGTTTTTTAAAATTTTCAGTGTATCCTGGCCCAGCTCGTCATTGACAAAAGCACAGACGGCCCGGTGGCCGGCGGCCAGAGGGGCTGTCTCAGCTGTCAGCCTGGGGCGGAAAAATGTGATCTCCTGATTTCTGTCCGGGGACAGCTTCTCAAACCAGGGGCGGTCGTAAGGTTTGGTGCCAAAAAAGGCGATTTTCAATGTTTACCTCCTGTTTCCGGTTCTTCCGGTCTGTTCACTTTGGAGCGGATCTCTTCCTGAATGTCACTGATAAAAGCGGACAACTCTCTGGCTCCCTCATCACCTGCGAAGCGGCTTCTGACGGACACGCTGTTGCTCTCCTCTTCTTTCTGACCTACCACCAGCATGTAAGGAAC
>JAJQGR010000193.1:0-1387 GCA_021200345.1 Lachnospiraceae bacterium
CGGCGGGTATTCTCCATCTTTTTGAGAAGCTGCTCCGGATCTACACCCCGCTTCAGCAGAGCATCCTTAAAGTCCGCTCCATCCGGCAGATACTGGGATAATCTTTCTTTCCACTGCTCCAGATCCAGACCTGGCTGTGGGAGCTTTTCTTTCCGCTGCACCATTTCCAGACCTGGTTTGGGCAGTTTCTCTTTCCATTGTTCCAGGTCCAGCTCCAGCCTGGGCAGTTTTTCTTTCCACTGCTCCAGATCCTGGGCATACTTTTCTTTTCTCTCTGAAAGCTGCTCCTGGGCCACATCCACAGCCTCCGAGAGCTTCTCCTGCCACTGAGCGGCCTCCTGTCTGACTTTTTCCAGTCTGATCAGCACATCCCGCAGAGCAAACGCATCTTTGAATGACATAATCAGATCAATGACTATGTACACTGTCAGCACTGCCACCAGGGCCGAAAGAATTTGCGATGGAACAGACAGAGCCAGGCTCTCCACCGGCGCATGGACAACTCTTGTCATTAAGATGGTAAGCAGACCCCAGGTCAGGGTGGATCCCAGACAGATATACCCTTTTACATTAAATCTCTTGTCGGAATAATCCCAGTATCGAACCTTGAACATAGCCTCCATCCATGCTCCCGTCAGATACTCCAGCACGGTCGCCCCAACACAGCCGGCGATATAGGTCAAAATCAGATTGTCCGCGAAAGGCCGGCTAACCACCAGCATCATGATGGCTCCCGTTCCGTACAGCGGCAGGAAAGGCCCGTGCATAAACCCCCGGTTGACCAAATGATGACTTTTCAGTGAGACATAGGTGGACTCAAAGACCCAGCCGAAAAAACAGTAAAAATAAAAAAAGAACAGCCACTGTTCCACCGTATAATCAAACATCCCTCTCACCGGCAGACGCGAAGATTCACGCTCTGTTTTCCTTTCTTTGTAGTATGATCAACACCGTCAAAATAAAATCTGCCAAAGCCCCGCACACTGATCGCCTCGCCTGGTTTGCAGTCACGGCTGTTATTCTCACAGAGCCTGCCGGACACAAATACTTTCTTTTGCGCAAAAAGCCGTGCGCTGTCACTCCTGGATAAATGATAAACCTGAGAGATCAGAGCGTCCAGCCGGGTGCTGGCCACCAGCACCGTTTCCGGCGCAGGCGGATTCTCCTGATATTGATCAAGCGTCCTGGCCGCCTCGCAGACCACCGTGGTATGCTTCACCCGTGTCAGTTCCCTGCACAGGAAATCCACAATGGAGGTCTGGCAGAAAAGATAACCCTGCTTCTCCCCTACCAGAATATCCCCCAGAAGATCTCTCTTAATCCCCAGACGCATCAGTGCCCCCAGAAAATCCCGGTGTGTAAAATCATCCGCAAATCTGGCCATCAG
>JAJQGR010000193.1:1397-4811 GCA_021200345.1 Lachnospiraceae bacterium
GAACGAAATTGCACAGGCTGAAGGGTAAGGGCTCCTCATAACCCAGTTCTTTTTCATTGCCAAAACGGATCATCACCCGTTCCGCGTTTTCTCTGCCGCCGCTGATGCTGTAGCCCGCAAATCGAAGCCCTGGCTCAGCCTCCCAGAACGCGGTCTGCTCTCCAAGGCCCAGCATGGGAGTAAAGGTAAAGGTGTTCTGCTCATAAGAACGGCGGGCCAGATCCTGAAATCTTTCGTACATCAACTGAAACTGATCACCTTCTCCTTTGGTCCTTTCACCTTCACGACAGAAACAGCCTTCATCACCGGTCCCTTTCCTTCGTAGTCCATCCAATCCTCCAGCTCCATTCTGGCGGTAACCTTGACCCATTCCTCCACCTGCAGTCCCTCGGCTCCCGCATATTCACAGGCAAAGCCAAAGAAAGAAATATCCTCAGCACAGCAGGTCATGATCAGACGGCCCGGCAAAAAATACCCTTTCGGGTAATCGTCCGGCCTTCCCACCTGGGCAAGGTAGGAGAATGTCTTTCCCACATACCGCTCCACATGGTCCATGGTATCGATAAACCAGATCCCATAGTTGGAATCGTCCAGTTCAATCACGTCCGCTTTCAGATCGTAAGGCAAATCCTCCTCAAAGAGATTGGACATCTCTCCCTCAGCGTTTTCAAAGACTACGTCCATCTGCTGGTTGACCGCCTTTAAATTGCGTTTAAACGAAGGCAGCTGCTCATCCAGTCCGTCGCAGCGGTTCATGATGACCATCTCCGTCTTACGGATCATCTCCGCTAACAGAGAGCGCATATTGGTATAATAAAGCTGGAATGTGCTTCCGTCAATCATGGTAATCTGCTGCTCCACTTGCCAGTGCCAGGGCAGCTTCATGTCCTTGAAATTCCACATTCCATTCCACTCAATGATAATACGGCCCGGGCGGTGCTTTTTCTCCAGAGCGATCAGGTTGGCGTTGGTGAAATCCTTTTCCTCTTCGATCAGCTCCATGGAGGTGCGGCATTTCTTTAAAAGGGCCGGGTCATACTCCACCTCCCCCTCCTCGCAGACAATCAGCAGCGTCTTATCCCTGGTCTGGAAATAAGGCTGTGAGATGGTATAGTTGATAAACTCGGTCTTACCGCTGTCCAGAAAACCGTTAATAATATATACGGGAATCATTTTGTCTCCTTTTTTATCCGTGACAACGCACAGCCCCGAAAATCAGCTCTTCGAGGCTGTGACTGTTGATTGTCTTATTTTGCAAAAAGTTTATCCAGATTCTCTTCTTTTAAGTCGGAACCGACACAGAACTTGCCGGTCACATCCGGCTTTCCTTCTCTGACATTTTCCTCCTCGGGGACATAATCAAAGTAAACCCAGGTGCCGTCCGGAGATGGAACCATGCCCTTGGCGCGCAGCACCAGGCCGTAAGTTTCCTGATCGTCCAGGGCCTCCAGAATTGCCTCAATCTCAGCCCTGGTGTATTTAGCCGGCGTTTCCATGCCCCAGCTGACGAAGATTTCATCCGCGTCATGGTCATCGCAGCACTCTCCGTCGCCGTGGTGATGATGGTGATGGTGGTGATGATGCTCGTGCTCTTCTTCCTCATCGTCATCATCGTGGTGATGATGGTGATGATGCTCGTGCTCTTCTTCCTCATCGTCGTCATCATGGTGATGATGGTGATGATGCTCGTGCTCTTCTTCCTCATCGTCATCGTGGTGATGATGACAGCAGCACTCTTCCTCCTCGTCTTCCTCCTCCATCTGCTGACGGCGCTTCTCTCTCAGCTCCGAGATCAGCTCCGCCTGCAGATCCGTATCTTTCTCCATGGTGGACAGGATATCCTGACCGGAAATCTGATCCCATGGCGTAGTCACGATGGTGGCCTTTGCGTTATGCTCCCGCAGCATGGCGACCACCTGCTGCACCTTTTCATCGGACAGACTGCCGGTACGGCTTAAAACGATGGTGCCGGCGCTCTCCACCTGATTTAAGAAAAACTCTCCGAAATTCTTCATATAAACCTTGCACTTGGCGGCGTCCACCACCACGGTCTTGGAGTTTAAGGCCGCGTCCACGTCCGTATCCACGCCCAGCACCGCGTTCTCCACATCGGAGAGCTTGCCCACGCCCGAGGGCTCAATAATGATACGGTCCGGAGCGTAGGTATCCAGCACTTCCTTTAAGGAGGTGGCAAAATCACCCACCAGGGAGCAGCAGATGCAGCCACTGTTCATCTCCCGGATCTCAATGCCGGAATCCTTTAAAAAACCGCCGTCAATGCCGATCTCACCGAATTCATTCTCAATCAGTACAACCTTCTCTCCGCTCAGAGCCTCTTTGAGAAGCTTCTGAATTAATGTGGTCTTGCCGGCTCCCAGAAAGCCGGACATAATATCAATCTTAGTCATATTGTAAAACCTCCTGTGATTGTTGATTTTTGCTGTAATCCATTTCCCGTCAGGGCCTCCCTGGAAATCTTTCTCTTTGCATGGAATTTCTCAGGTATCCCTGCAACCTTTTATGATACCACAAATAGAACAGCACGTCAAATTTGTCCACCGACTTTATTCTTTTTTAATAAGTGATGATGTCCATTCCTCCAGCACCTGCACCGGCACCGCGGCCAGCTCCGTGCCATCCTCACTCATACCGCAGATCATCCCCAGAAGCTGTCCCCGGGCGCTGTACACCGGGCTTCCGCTCATTCCCGCTTTGCCTTCTCCGTAAATATAAAGCAGCTCTGCCCCGTAATCCTCAAAATAAATCAACGGATTGGCTATCGTGGCCTGTTCAATTCCAGTTCCGGAGCCGTAAACAGAATCCACGATCCACAGTGCATCTCCCGTCTGCGCATCTGACGCGGTATAAGAGCACAGGGGAATATACAGCAGCGTTTCCACAGCGTCCATCGGCAGATAAATCAAGGCCAGATCATAGTCATCTACCCTGACCACGTCCTCTTCCGAAAACGCTACGTCAGTCCAGCCCAGAGACGCGGATGCCATCTCCACCGTGCCGCCGTTTTTGTCCGCCAGCACATGGGCTGCTGTGGCGATCCAGATCCCGCTCTCATCCTCCATCCACACAAAGCCGCTGCCGGAATAAGTGTCCGTAGTGACGGCCACATTTTCATAAATTGTGATTGTCAGAATCTCGTTTTCCAGCTGATAGATATCTGTACCGACCTCCAACAGAGGAAATTCATCCCTGGTCAGGGCAGACCTTGCCTCCCGGGCATCAGAAGCGCCGCTTTCCTCAGTCCGGCTGTCCTGCGCGCCGTCAGAGGCGCTTTCTGCTGATGAGCTTTCCCGCGCGGGGCTCTCCCCGTTCCCGTTTTGCCGGCGAAGGGCTGCCACGGCCACCAGAAGGATGATCGCTGCGCACAGCACCAGCAGACCCCCAATCATCAGATTT
>JAJQGR010000051.1 GCA_021200345.1 Lachnospiraceae bacterium
AGAATACCGTTGGCGTCAATATCAAAGGTCACATCAATCTGAGGCACCCCGGCCATGGCTTTCTGAATCCCATCCAGTCTGAAGTTGCCCAACAGCTTGTTATCCTTGGCAAACTGCCGTTCACCCTGAAGCACCTTGATGTCCACAGCGCTCTGATAATTGGATGCCGTGGTGAACACCTGACTGTGACGGGTAGGAATGGTGGTGTTGCGCTCAATCAGTCTGGTGGAAACACCTCCTACCGTCTCAATAGAAAGTGACAATGGCGTCACATCCATCAGGATCAATTCATTTGCGTTGCTGCCAACCACCAACGCCCCTCCAAGCTTTCCGCCCTGCACTGCCGCGCCCTGAGCCACACACTCATCCGGGTTTAAGCTCCTGGAGGGTTCCTTTCCGGTCAGCTGACGTACCTTACTGACCACCGCCGGCATCCGGGTGGAGCCGCCCACCAACAGCACCATTCCCAGCTGGGAAGCGGTGATCCCGGCATCGCTTAACGCCTGCTGCACCGGCCCTTCCGTTCTGCGGATCAGATCCGCGGTCAGCTCCTCGAATTTCGCTCTGGTGATCGTCATCTCCAGATGCTTCGGCTGATCCTTCACCACCGTGATAAAGGGCAGATTGATATTCACCGAAGCTGCTGATGACAACTCAATTTTGGCTTTCTCCGCCTCGTCCCGCACCCTCTGGGAAGCGGTCATGTCTTTCCCCAGATCTACATGCTCCGTTCTCCTGTATTCCGAAATGATATAGTCCGCCAGCCGTTTGTCAAAATCATCGCCGCCCAGATGATTGTCCCCGGCGGTGGCCAGCACCTCGATCAGACTCTCCCCGATCTCAATGATGGACACGTCAAAAGTACCGCCGCCCAGGTCATATACCAGAATCTTCTGCGGGTCACCGTGATCCAGCCCATAGGCTAAAGCCGCGGATGTGGGTTCGTTGATAATCCGCAGTACATTCAGCCCCGCGATTCTCCCCGCATCCTTGGTGGCCTGACGCTGAGCGTCATTAAAATACGCCGGCACCGTGATCACCGCGTCACTGACGGTATCTCCCAGATAGCTTTCCGCGTCTTTTTTCAGCTTACGCAGGATCATCGCGGAAATCTCCTGAGGAGTGTAGGTTTTGCCGTCAATCCTGGTGGTCCAGGTACTGCCCATCTCCCTTTTAATGGAAGAGAACGTGCGGGAAGCGTTGACCGCCGCCTGACGTTTGGCCATATCGCCCACCAGCCGCTCTCCCTTTTTTGAAAAAGCCACCACAGAGGGCGTGGTCCGCGCTCCCTCCGCATTGGGAATAATCACAGGTTTGCCGTTCTCCAGCACCGACATACAGCTGTTGGTTGTCCCCAGATCGATTCCAATTACTCTGCTCATCTATATTTTCCTCCATGATTTTCCTGAAAAGTAACAATAACCTGACTTTATTCTTCTCAAAAAACAAAGTCAAGTTTTCCCAAACTTATTTAACAGTTTTCATGGTAAATTAAGATTTTAAACACCAACTATTCACAGAAAATACCCACATGGCCAAAATCTCCGAGACGTGAATTTCCCCTTGTCCCTTTCCAGAATCTGTGTTACAATGCCCTTGTCCGAGGGGTGAAAACCAATCGTTTTCTCTTTCTTTCCACACAGATATCGTGCGGCTTCCAGCCGTATCGTGTACAGGAAAGCCGCTTTATATCAGGAGGGTAAAAATGGGTATCATATTAGGCGGTCTGCTTTTCATCATTATCATTGTGGCTGTGGTCATTTCAGCGGTAGTCTCGTCCGTGGTCTCCGCGTTCGCGTTTAAAAATACCGATGAAGAGGAATAAGGCAAGACAAAGGGAGACAAGATCATGAGAATTGCGGTTACCTATGAAAACGGTCAAATCTATCAGCACTTCGGACACACGGAGCAGTTTAAAATTTATGATGTGACAGACGGCAAAATCCAGTCCTGCGAAGTCGTCGGTACAAACGGCCATGGACACGGCGCACTGGCGGAGGTTCTGAATGCATTACATGCGGACGTCCTGATCTGCAGCGGAATCGGAGGCGGCGCGCAGGCGGCGCTCTCATCGGCAGGTATTCAGTTATACGGCGGCGTCACCGGCGACGCGGATGCCGCTGTAGAAGCGTTTCTGTCAGGGACCCTTTCCTATGTCCAGAATGTTCAGTGCGGTCACCATGAGGGAGAGCAGCATCACGGTGGAAACTGCGGCGGACATGGAGAGCATCAGCACGGAGAGAGCCATGAATGCCGGCACGGGCGCTGCACGGACTGACCGTCACACCGCCGCATCTGTCAGAAAACTTTTTACATTCAACCACGATCCCTGTAAACCGGACTTGTCATCCGATTTTCAGATTCTGGTGTCTGAGCCAGAAATACAAGCCCCAATCCTGATCATTGGCATACTGATCATGGAATTTTCCAGGCTTTCCATTTATGGAAACCGGATACAGGTATGCACAGGAAGCCCTGCCGTCCGGCGCAAAAAGAGACAGGACAGACCGAAAGGACGCCTCCGCTTTTCTCTGATATTCAGCGCATACATTTCAATAAAAAACCGGCTGTACCAGGAATAGTTATATAAGCGAAAATAAGAATCATCCTGCCCATAGTCATTAGAAATTTTCCCGCTTTCCCTGTCAAACAGCTCCCGTCTGACAAAAGCAGCGTAGCGATTCAGGCTTTCTTTTCATTTTTATTCTGCCTCCTGTCACACTCTCACCCAGACCGACATTTCCCCTTCTCCCCGGTTGGCCCAGGCATAATATGGAATCATGGTCATGGAAACATTTTCCTCGGCCGGCGACTGATAATCCCGATACAGGAGCTGCTTTTCCGATAAAGCTTCTGTTCTGCGAAGCTCCTCCATACGCAGCCCCGGAACCTCTAATACGGACATTTTGTGCCCCATAATTTCCGTCATTCTCGTTTCAACACCCTGACAGTGCGCTCCAATCCTGTCCAGATCCGCACGATACAGATGCAAATTCGCTCCATTATCCGCTTCCTCCATACAGTAGGTCAGCGGCCCGCGGATGAAAGCGACCTTACCAACATCCTCCCTGACCCGCGGATCGGCTGTCACCATATGTGTTTTCATTGAAAAATCAAGCCTCACAGAGTCGCCGTCATGCCAGTCGCCGCGCAGATACAGATAGCCGTCTTTCACTTCCGCCTTTATAAAATCCTCAGCCAAAGAATGTTTTTTCGCTTCCACCGTTTGGAAAACTTCAACCGGAGAATGTTCATTCGCAGCCAGTCCCTTGTCATCCTGTTCCATCAAACGAGCTGTTGTGTCTCCACAGGTCTCCAGCACGTACTGCTCTCCGCCTCTGCAAACATGAACCTGTGTTTTTTTACTCCAGCCCGGAAAGCGGAAAGCCAATGTATAGAAGACACCGCTGTCAGCCAGGCTTATTTCCATCCGAAAATGCCCACCCCCTGGCATATCTGTTTCTGTTCTTAATTTCATTTCTTTCCCGCCGGCAGACACAGCCAGCTCACTTCCTATATACAGGTGTGTATACAGCGCATCCTCCGACGCCGTATAGGCATAGGTCTGTACGGAACTGACAAGCCTTGCAATATTGGGGGGACAGCAGGCGCAGCCAAACCACTTCTGGCGGGTCGGCTGCACATGGGCAAGACGTTGGTCCTGATGGCAGGCTTTGGGCACCACCTGAAGCGGATTCACATAAAAAAAGCTCTTACCGTCCAGCGCCATCCCGGCTAACACCGTATTGTACAGCGCCCGCTCCATTACATCCGCATACTGGCTCCTTGCGGAAATCTCCAGCATCCTGCGGGCAAAAAACACCAGGCCGACAGCCGCGCAAGTCTCCGAATATGCCTGATCATTCCGTAAATCAAAGGGATAGGAAAATGCTTCCCCATGGGTAGTGCCGCCAATGCCTCCGGTCACGTATAATTTTTCAGAAACAATGCTGTTCCAGAGCCTCTCACAGGCCTGATACAGACCTTCGTCCCGGGTCAGTCTGGCCACATCCGCCATGCCGCTGTACAGATAAACCGCCCTCACCGCATGACCCACCGCCTCCGTCTGCTCTCTCACCGGCAAATGGGCCTGATAATAGGCATATCTGTCAGGGTTCTCATCCAGCTTCCACTGTTTTCCCTCATAATCCGCTCTCTTTTGACTCTCCTCATCAAAATAGTAAGGCTGTTTTCCTCTCTGTTCCAGAAAGAAAGCACTGAGCTCTAAATATTTCCGCTTCCCGGTGGCCTCATAGAGTCTGGCCAGCGCCATCTCCGCAATCTCATGACCGGGATAACCCTTGCACTGCCCCTCCTTCGGCCCGAAATAAGACACACAGTAATCCGCGTAGCGGCAGGCCGCCTTTAACAGCTTCTCCTTTCCGGTTGCCTGTGCATACGCCACCGCGCCCTCCACCAGATGCCCAAGGCAGTACAGCTCGTGATGGTCTTTTAAATTGGTGAACGCCCGGTCCATTCCATTGATGATATAGTAGGTATCCAGATAGCCGTTCTCCTGCTGCGCCGCGCAGACAATATCAATGGCCTCATCCGCCGTTTTCTCCAGCTCAGGATCCGGATGATTGCAAAGCGAATACGCTACAGCCTCAATCCACTTGGAAAAATCCGTATCCTGGAACACAAACCCATAAAATCGGTCCGGATCTGCTTTTCCATCCTCCGGCAGCGTCTCGAAGCCCCGGAAAGTATAAGCCGGCTCTTTGAAACGAACCCCCTGCTCCCGTTTCTTTTTCATCAGACGGCCCACCGCCCGGAAATTATGCATGCAA
>JAJQGR010000321.1 GCA_021200345.1 Lachnospiraceae bacterium
AAGAAAAAATTCGATAAAGAGCAATTCAAAAAAGAGGTTGCCTTTAACGTCAAGACTTTATATCGTAAAAATATTGAGGAAGCCACACAGCAGCAGATTTTCCAGGGCGTCGCTTACGCGATCAAGGATGATATTGTGGACAACTGGATGGCAACCCAGAAAGCCTGGGAAGAGCAGGATCCCAAGATGGTCTATTATATGTCCATGGAGTTTTTGATGGGACGTGCCCTGGGCAATAACCTGATCAACTTAAAGAGCTATGAGGGCGTGGCGGAAGCCTTAGAGGAGATGGGCCTGGATCTGAATGTGATTGAGGATCAGGAGCCGGACGCGGCGCTGGGCAACGGCGGTCTGGGCCGTCTGGCGGCATGCTTCCTGGATTCTCTGGCAAGCCTGAATTACGCGGCCTATGGCTGCGGCATCCGTTATCACTACGGTATGTTCAAACAGAAGATTGAGAACGGTTTCCAGGTGGAAGTGCCGGATATGTGGCTGACCGAGGGCAATCCCTTCGAGCTGAAGCGCAAGGAGTACGCCCAGGAGATCCGCTTCGGGGGGCATGTGGTGACTGTGGCGGACGAGAACGGCAAGCTGCACTTCAGACAGGAAGGCTATCAGTCCGTGATGGCCATCCCCTATGATCTGCCCATCGTCGGCTATGGTAATGGTATTGTGAATACCCTGCGCATCTGGGACGCGGAGGCCATCAACCGCTTCCAGCTGGACAAATTTGACAAGGGCGAGTACCGCCAGGCCGTGGAGCAGGAGAATCTGGCGCATAATATCTGCGAGGTTCTCTATCCCAATGATAATCACTACGCGGGCAAGGAGCTGCGCTTAAAGCAGCAGTACTTCTTTATCTCCGCCTCCGTGCGCGCGGCGCTCAATAAATATATGCGCGCTCATGACGATATTCACGGTCTGCCGGATAAGGTGACTTTCCAGATGAACGATACCCATCCCACCGTGGCAGTGGCGGAGCTGATGCGCGTGCTGGTGGATGATTATCAGCTGGAGTGGGACGATGCCTGGAGCATCACCACCAGAGTCTGCGCCTATACCAACCATACCATCATGTCCGAGGCGCTGGAGAAGTGGCCCATTGAGCTGTTTTCCGGACTGCTGCCCCGCGTGTACCAGATCGTGGAGGAGATCAACCGCAGATTTGTGGATCAGATTTACCGTATGTATCCCGGCAATCATGAAAAGGTCCGCAAGATGGCGATCATTTATGACGGTCAGGTCAAGATGGCTCATCTGGCAATCGCTGCCAGCTATTCCGTCAACGGTGTGGCAAAGCTGCACACAGAAATTTTGAAGAATCAGGAGCTGAAAGACTTCTATGAGATGATGCCTGAGAAATTCAACAATAAGACCAACGGCATCACCCAGAGAAGATTTCTGCTGCACGCCAACCCGCTGCTGGCCAGCTGGGTGACCGACCACATCGGCGATGAGTGGATCACCGATCTGTCCAGAATGTCCGGACTGAAGGTGTATGTGGACGATGAGAAGGCGCAGGCGGAATTCATGAATATTAAATATCAGAATAAGGTTCGTCTGGCCAAGTATATTCTGGATCATAACGGCATTGAGGTGGATCCCCGCTCTATTTTTGACGTGCAGGTCAAGAGACTTCACGAGTATAAGAGACAGCTGCTGAACATTCTGCATGTGATGTATCTGTACAATGAACTGAAGGATCATCCGGAGATGGATTTCTATCCCAGAACCTTTATCTTCGGCGCGAAGGCAGTGGCGGGCTATCAGATCGCCAAGCTGACCATCAAGCTGATCAATTCTGTGGCGGACGTGATCAACAACGACGAGTCCATCCACGGTAAGAT
This sequence comes from Lachnospiraceae bacterium, assembly GCA_021200345.1. GTDB lineage: Bacteria > Bacillota > Clostridia > Lachnospirales > Lachnospiraceae > RGIG6307. Next base: position 1,848 of record JAJQGR010000321.1, read on the forward strand.
TAAGGTGGTCTTCATCGAAGACTATCGTGTATCCAACGCGGAGCTGATTGTGGCGGCGGCGGATGTGTCCGAGCAGATTTCCACCGCTTCCAAGGAAGCCAGCGGCACCGGCAATATGAAGTTCATGCTCAATGGCGCACCGACGCTGGGCACCATGGATGGCGCCAATGTGGAGATTGTGGAGGAAGTAGGCGAGGAGAACGCTTTCATCTTTGGCCTGAGCGCGGACGAGGTGATCCAGTATGAGAACTACGGCGGCTACAACCCCATGGAGATCTTCAATAATGACGGCGACGTCCGCAGAGTGCTGATGCAGCTGATCAACGGCACCTACTCTGATGACACTGAGCTGTTCCGCCCGATTTATAACAGTCTGCTGAATACCCTGAGCACAGACAGGGCCGACAGATACTTTATTTTGAAGGATTTCAAGGCTTACGCTGAGGCGCAGCGCGAGGTGGAGAGAGCCTACAGGGATGAGAAGAGATGGGCCAGAATGGCCATGATGAACACTGCCTGTGTGGGTAAGTTCTCCTCTGACAGAACCATCCGGGAGTATGTGGATGAGATCTGGAAGCTGGACAAGGTGGTTTTGGATCAATAAAATAAAACTCCTGTTGGAGCCGGCACAGAACCGGCTCCAATATTTTTTGCATAAAATATAAAATGGCTGTCCATACTATCCTCAGAAAACAATGTATCAACCGATACAGGAGGGACAGTTATGGAAAGCAAAAATACAAATACCGGGGCGCAGTTTGTCAGCAAAAAAAGAGAAAAGGCAATCATTGTCGGTTCCACACTGCTTGTGCTGGCGGCGCTTACCGTTGCGGGGCTTTATGTCAGCAGGACCGCCCGCACGCAGGACCTGATCTTGCAGGATATGACCGGAATGGAAGAAAATCTGATTGGGGATTCTCCCCTGACAGCAGAAGGAACGGAAATGTCCGGTGATGTGGAGGATGTGGATTCCTCAACGGTGGAAAATCCAGGGCGCACAGGCAGCGGAGGAACCGTATCTTCTTCCGGAAGTAAGATTTCCGCAGCGACACAGAGCACATCCGCGCTTCAGACAGGAGAGGAGCTGACCGCGGAGGGGATTGTGGACGGAGAGCTGATGGAGAGCGGGGATCTGACGGATGAAATGCTGGCGGAGGCTGTGGAGGAGATGATGTACTCCTTTACAGGAACGGATATGATCTGGCCGATTATGGTGGATTATGATGTGCTGATCCCCTACAGCATGGATAAGGCAGTATATTTTACGACCCTTGACCAGTATAAGTACAGTCCGGCCATGATACTGTCGGCCGGGGTAGGGACTCCGGTATTTGCAGTGTCTGCAGGTAAGGTGATTTCCAGATACTGGGATGAGGAAACCGGCTGGACCTATGAGATGGATCTGGGAGGAGGCTTCACCGCGTACTATGGTCAGCTTGACGTCGCATCCATGGAAAAGACGGAGGATACCTATGTGGTGGCCGGTGATCTGCTGGGATATGTGACGGAGCCGACAAAGTATTATTCATTGGAGGGGTCTAATCTGTATTTCGCGATGGAAAAAGACGGCACGCCGGTTTATCCGATGGACTATCTGGGACAGGAGTAAGCTCCTGTTCCTTTTTGATTTCAGAAAATATGGAAAATCTGAGGCAGGTGATAAGGGACTGTCTCATTATTTGCGAAATTATAATAGTTTCAGGTAGAAAGATGAATCATTATCTGTTAAAATAAAACATAATGTAATGAGCGCCCTTTGCTCATGATATACGATTGTAACGCATAGGAGGCAGAGGCAATGAACGAATTTCTGGAAGCAGTGGTGGAGGCTGACGACCAGCCGGTTGTAATCTGTGATACGGAGCACATAATCGTCTATATGAATCCCACGGCCATCAGGAGATATGAAAAATGGGGCGGGGAGAAGCTGATCGGCAGATCGATTTTTGACTGCCACAATGCCCATTCCGGGGAAATGATCCGGTCGATATTTGCGCGGTTTCAGGAAGACCGGGACCTACATAAAGTATACACCTATACGAAAAAGAAGGATGGTGAAGACCGCGATGTCTATATCGTGGCGCTGCGAAAGAAGGGCGGGGAGCTGATCGGTTATTATGAGAAGCACGAGAGCCGCGTTCATGAGGCCCGCAAATGAAGTACAGAGTAATCAGAAGCAATCGCAAAACAATTGCCATTCAGGTCGGCAAAGAGGGCGTGGTGGTACGGGCGCCGTACAGGGTGCCGGATGGGGAGATTGAACGCTTTGTATCAGAACACGGGAAATGGATACAAAAACAGCAGGAGAAGCTGGCGCTGGAGCTCTCCGGTCAGCCGGCCGTAGAAAGGCTGACAACGCAGGACATTCAAAAGCTGGCGGATCAGGCGCTCAAAGTAATTCCGGAGCGTGTCCGGTATTATGCACCCTTGGTTGGTGTGACGTACGGCCGTATTACCATTCGTAACCAGAAGTCCCGGTGGGGCAGCTGCTCTTCAAAGGGAAATCTGAATTTCAACTGTCTGCTGATGCTGACGCCTCCTGAGGTGATTGACAGCGTGGTGGTGCACGAGCTTTGCCACAGGAAAGAAATGAACCATTCCAAAGCGTTTTACGAGGAGATTTACCGGGTTTATCCGGATTATGATAAGTGGAACCGATGGCTGAAGGAAAACGGGAGTGCGTTGATGAGACGAATGACCGGGTGAATGAGAGGGGAGAGAAGAGATGTTTGACAGTATGTATTTTTACCTGATGGTGGTGGTGGTCGTGTTTGCCTTAGGCGATCTGATCGCGCACTTTACGAAAGGCCGGCTGTCCGGCATGATGATGGTCATGCTGATTTTTCTGGTGGCCTCCAGCCTGCTGCTGTTTGTGGCTGCGCCGGTTATCGGGCTTGATACGGTTCTGATAGGGATGCCGGTGATCAATGG
>JAJQGR010000317.1 GCA_021200345.1 Lachnospiraceae bacterium
GAGCTGTGCGGCGTGGAATGTGAGGCGATTGACACCAGGTATCCTTCTGACAGAAATGGAATGGTGCTTGAGGACGGCACGGTCTGGGAAGTCAGAGATTATGCGGAAGTGTTGAATTTAAAAGGAGCAGAAGTGCTGGCAGTCTATGAGAGCGACTATTATCAGGGGAAGCCGGCGTTGACTTGTCACAGATATGGAGAGGGAAAAGCTTATTACATGGCGGCCAGAGTCAGCGCGGAGCAGATGAAACCATTGTTTATGCGAATGGCGAAAGAGGCCGGCATTGCATGTGTCAGGAAGCCGGAAACGGTGGAATATCATCTGCGCGCCGGTGAGGAAGGCAGCTATGCTTTTTATCTGAATCACAGTACAGAGGAAGTGACTGTGGAAGATGTGCATGGCTGGGATTTACTGACAGATGAGGAAATTGAGGGGACGCTGACGCTGCCAGGTTACGGAGTCGCAGTAGTGAAGCTATAAGTATCAGGGAAACTGTGTGGAGCAATTTTTGAACTTGAGAACGGGCATGAGTCAGTTGACATATGTGAACCAGCCCGGTACAATGAAGTTCGAAATATACGAATATGACGCAGGAAAGAAGGAAAACAGATGAAAATCGTAGTATTAGAGCGTAACAGCGCCGGAACTGACATCGACGTCAATTTTGATGATCTGGGGGAGACCACCTATTACTGGAATACCGTGACGCCTGAGGAAGTGCGGGAGAGGATCCCGGAGGCGGAGGTGATCGTGGCCAATAAATCGCCCCTGAACGAGGCAACGTTAAAGAACGCGCCGAATGTAAAGCTGATTTGTGAGCTGGCCACCGGCTATGATAATGTAGACATTGAATATTGCAGACAGCGCGGCATCCGGGTTGCCAACGTGGTCAATTATTCCACGGCGGCGGTGGCGCAGCATACCTTTGCTCTGGCGCTGTATCTGTATGAAAAGCTGCCTTATTATGATAACTATGTCAAGAGCGGAGCCTACGGAGCTCAGCAGCGGTTTTCCAATTTTGATATTCCTTTTGGAGAACTGGACGGCAAAACCTGGGGCATTGTGGGCATGGGCAACATTGGCCGTAAAGTAGCACAGATTGCGGAAGCCTTCGGCTGCAGAGTCATTTTCTATTCTGTCACAGGCAAGAGCACCGTTACGCAATATGAGCGTGTGGACTTTGATACCCTCCTTGAGGAAAGCGACTTCTTATCCCTGCACTGTCCGTTAAGCCCCATCACCAGAGATCTGATTAACCTTGACGCGCTGCGCAAAATGAAGAAGACGGCAGTGTTGATCAATGTGGCCCGCGGTCCGGTGGTTAACAACAAGGATCTGTATCAGGCGCTGACGGAAGGCACCATTGCGGCAGCAGGACTGGATGTGCTGGAAAAAGAGCCGATTGCCGCTGACAATCCGCTGGGCACCATTATGGATTCTCAGAAGCTCTTCATCACGCCGCATCTGGCCTGGGCCAGCGTAGAGGCCCGTATCCGCTGCGTGAATGAGGTGCGCGAGAATATCCGGGCATATCAGAATGGTCAGATGAGAAACGTGGTAAATATGTGATATGATGAAAGATTCGCCATTGCCGGAAACGGAAGCAAAGCGAATCAATAGAAGGATTAATTTCAATGATAAAAAAATGCAAGGAACTCTACAAACAGCACGAGGAAATCATCATCTACCTGATCGTAGGCGTCATGACCACCATCGTATCCTGGGGTACCAAATTTTTATTTAATCTGCTCGTCTTTGGCGGCACGGCTTATCCGACCAGCCTGCAGAACTTCATTTTAAGCCTGGTAAACTGGACTGCCGGCGTAATTTTTGCCTATCCCATGAATCGGCGATTTGTCTTTAAGAGCAAAAATCCACAGATATTAAAAGAGGCAGCAGGCTTTGTGGCCTCCCGCCTGTCTACCATGGTGATGGATATCGTATTGATGCAGATCTTCACAGTGGTAGGTCTGAATCTGTATGTGGGTACCTTTATTACAGCGGTGTTCGTGACCATCGCCAACTATGTTTTCAGTAAAATGCTGGTGTTTAAGAAGAAATAAATCCGTTTAATTCTCAAACTTTCTTACCAGATCCGCCACCAGCAGAGCGCTGTGATGCGCGGCAGCCTTTTCAAAGGCGGGATAATCCATCTGGGCGCTGTCGTCGGCCTTGTCGGAAATAGCGCGGATAATGACAAAGGGGATCTTGTTGACGGTAGCCGCCTGGGCGATGGCACAGCCCTCCATTTCAGCGCAGAAGCCGGCAAACATGCTGATAATACGGTTTTTGGTTTCCTGATCAGAGATAAACTGATCGCCGCTGGCGATTCTTCCAACAATACAGTGGATATCCGGGTTGACCCGTTTGCAGCTTTCTGCGGCGGCGGCGATGAGAGCCGGGTCGGCAGGAAAACTGACGGTATCCCGACCGGGAACCTGTCCGGGCTGATAACCCAGTTTTGTCACGTCGAAGTCGTGATAGACAGCGTCCTGCGATACCACAATGTCGCCGATATCCAGGGCGGCGTTCAGGGAACCGGCCACGCCTGTATTGATTATGTGGGTGACATGAAACTGATCCGCCAGTATCTGGACACAGATTCCGGCCAGGACCTTGCCAATTCCGCTCTGTACAATTACAACCTCAGCACCATTTAAAGTTCCTTCCCAGAAATCCATACCCGCGCGGGTCAGCCTGCGGGTACAATTCATTTGTTCTTTTAAAGCGGCGACCTCCAGTTCCATGGCGCCGATGATTCCTATTTTGTTCATTTAAGGCTTCTCCCTTGTTTATTGTATAACTTTTTTTGTTTTGTCGTATGCCGCTTTTACCGCGTCCATGGCAGCGCAGCGCAGCCCTCCCTTTTCCAGGGCGTGTACGCCCGCAATGGTGGTGCCGCCGGGGGAGCAGACCGCGTCCTTAAGCTGGCCGGGATGCTTCCCGGTTTCTAATACCAGAGATGCTGAGCCGATCAGCGTCTGGCAGGCGTAATCCAGAGCCTTCTGCCGGGGCAGGCCGCATTCCACAGCACCGTCGGCAAGAGCCTCTATAAACAGATATACGTAGGCTGGTCCGCAGCCGGACAAAGCGCTGGCCGCGTCGATCAGATTTTCCGGCAGAAAATCCAGCCGTCCGCAGGCTGCCATGAGGTTTTGAAAGTCCTGCAGGATATTTCCCTCCACCTCCGGAGACGCACAGGCCTGAATCATCCCCTTTCCAATGGAGACAGGGGTATTGGGCATGATACGGATGACCGGATAAGTACCACCGGCAAAGGACTGAATGTCGGCGATGGAAAGGCCGGCGGCCATGGTTACCAGGACAAAAGGATCCGTGCGCTTTTGAAGTATGGGACGCAACGGCGCAAGCATGTCCGCCATCATGTGGGGTTTTACGCCGAGAAAAATATAGGTGCAGTTTTCTGCTATGTGTTCATTACTGCCGGACTGGCAGCCAAGGGAGGAGGCAAGAGCCTCCGCTTTCGCTGCGGTTTTGTTAGCAAGCAATATCTGAGAAGGATCGATGACCTTTGAAACAGCTGTGGCGATGGCGGAGCCCATATTGCCGCAGCCGATAAAACCTGCAGTGTACACAGTTAACTCCTTTCTATCTTACATGTCCATTCCCATGGATAATATACTTGTACGTGGTCAACTCCTCCAGCCCCATGGGACCTCTGGCGTGGAGCTTCTGGGTGGAGATGCCCATCTCACAGCCTAAGCCAAACTCGCCGCCGTCCGTAAAACGGGTGGAGGAACTGACATATACCGCCGCTGCGTCAATGGTCTGGACAAACAGATTTGCCGCCGCTGTGTCGGCAGTGATAATCGCTTCCGAGTGATGGGTGGAATGGGTCGAAATATGCCCGATGGCTTCCTCCACGGAATCTACCACCTTCACCGCCAGAATATAATCCAGAAATTCGGTATCAAAGTCCTGAGGGCCGGCGGGCGTTCCCGGGATAACCTGCGCCGCGCGCTCGTCCAGCCTGAGCTCCACAGGGGTTTGTCCGGCGGCTGTGCGCTCATCTACGAGACGGGCTTTCAGCAAGGGCAGAAAACGGTCTGCTACAGCGGAATGGACCACGCAGACTTCCTCCGCGTTGCACACGCTGGGGCGGCTGGTTTTGGCGTTGTCTATGATTTTTAAAGCCATATCCAGATCGGCGGCCTGATCCACATAAACGTGGCAGATGCCGGTGCCGGTTTCAATACAGTTGACAGTGGCGTTCTCTACGCAGGCTTTGATCAGACCGGCGCCGCCGCGAGGGATCAGAAGGTCTACATAACCATTGGCTGTCATCAGTTCCATGGAGCTTTGCCTGGTGGTATCCTGTATGAGCTGCACCAGATCAGGGTTCAGTCCGACAGTAGTCAGTCCATCCCGCAGTGCCTGTGTGATGGCATTGGCGGATAAAAACGCTTCCTTGCCGCCTCGCAGGATGCAGCCGTTGCCGCTTTTGATACAGAGGGCCGCGGCGTCGCTGGTGACATTGGGACGACTTTCATAAATGATGGCAATGACGCCCATGGGAACGGCTTTTTTCTGAATGATCAAACCGTCTGGCCGCACGGTTTCTTTCAGAATGCGGCCCACCGGATCCGGCAGTTTTGCAACGGCAAGGATACCGTCCGCCATTCCCTGAATCCGGGCTTTGGTCAGCAGCAGACGATCCAGCATAACGTCACTGATTTGTCCTCTGGCCCGCTCCATATCCTTTTGGTTTTCAGCAAGAATATGGTCTGTCTGGGACAGCAGGGCGCCGGCCAT
>JAJQGR010000046.1 GCA_021200345.1 Lachnospiraceae bacterium
GCAGAAAGGCCACCGGCATGGCAAGAAAGCTTCCCAGCATGGACAGCGCCGCCATCCAGACACGATGGCGCAGGTCTTCTTTCATATATCTAAAAAAGCAGTGTCTTGACGTCATATCCCTTTACCTCCGTTTCACTGATGAAAATCTCCTCCAAAGAGAGGGGCAAAAGCTCATAGAACATGGGCTCCAGACAGCTGAAAGCTGTCTCGATGGCTTCCCTCTCTCCCCGAAGGGTGATGGTCCTTAAGCTCCCCCGGACGTCCTCTCTGATCACCTCAAAGCGCTCCCTGATTTTGTCCATATCCTCCGGACGGCGCAGCACGCACTGCACCTTGTGGATATTCATCTTCATCTCATCCATATCCTTTTCCAGCAAAATGCCGCCCCGGTGCAAAAGACCCACGTACTCGCAGATATCCTCCAGCTCCCGCAGATTGTGGGAGGCGATAATGGGGGTCATTCCCCTTTCCTCAATCTCCTGGATAAAAATGGCTTTCACTGCCTGACGCATGACCGGATCCAGTCCGTCAAAGGTCTCGTCGCAGAGCAGATATCTGGTATTGGCGCAGACCCCGCAGATCACGGAAAGCTGCTTTTTCATGCCCTTGGAAAAGGTATTTACCTTGCGATCCTTATCCAGATCGAACTTCTCCATCAGATCCATCGCCCTTTTGTCATCAAACTGTGGATAATAAGTCCTGTACAGGCGCAGCATATCCATAGGCGTGCCGCTTTTAAAGAAATACTGATCATCGGAAATATAAAAAATCTTCTCCTTCACTTTCGGAGCGTCATATACCGGCTCTCCATCCACCAAAATGCTGCCGCTGTCCGGCTTTAAGACCCCGCTGATCAGTCGCAGAAAAGTGGATTTGCCCGCGCCGTTGGTGCCGATCAGGCCAAAAACATGGGCATCCGCGATAACCGCATCAATGCTGTCCACCGCTTTCACCTGGCCAAAGCTTTTATTTAACCCTTTTACTTCAATCATCTGTGTTTCCCTCCTCACTGTCTTCGGGACATACCGCCTGCTCCCCGGAATCCGGCCTTTCGTGCGCGCTTTCCGCATGGTTCCTGTTTCCGTCTGTTTCTGCGCACTTTGGCACATAAGCCTCCTCAATGATCGCCTCCAGTCGTTCCCTTGCCATACCGGCTTCAAAGGCCTCCCGGACTGCTGCCTGCAGTTTTTTCACAAGCTCTGCTTCCTTGGCGTCCCGCCATTCACTTTCATGAGCCACAAAGCTGCCCCTGCCGCTGACCGTATACAGGTATCCCTCCTGTTCCAGCTGGGCATAGGCCCGCTGAATAGTATTGGGGTTGACTGCCAGCTCCAGAGCCAGCGCGCGAACCGAAGGCATCTTTGTGTTGGCCTCCAGCCCGCCTCCCACGATCAGCCGTTCCAGCTTCTCCACCACCTGTTCATAGATGGGTCTTTTATCCCGGTAATCCAGTAAAATCATAGAGTTTCCTCTCCATTATTTCAATAAAATAAGTGTATTAAGCTTGTTAATACACTTATATCATTTTAATATTCAGATGTCAATTATTTTAAAGAAATCTTAAGATTTCCAAAATCAGCCTGCTTTTGGCAGTTCCGCGATTCTTTTCCTGCGCAGAAGTGCATACCCCGCCAGCAGCCCGTCTGTGGCCACGGATACCGCAATCGCCAGCTTCCACAACAGGATTCTTTTTTCTCATCTGCAGCAGCAGATATCCAGCCAGCAGGACGTCCGTTATCACAGAAACCGCCCCGGCAATTTTCCACAACAGCGGGATCAGATATTTCACCTCAATGGTGCCGGAGTAGTCCGCCGGAATATTCAGCCGGATCCGGTTATTGCTTCCGTTGGTAATGGAAATCGTTTCTCCCGTCTGTGTGTCATAAGCCACATAATTGTCATAATTGAATAAGGGAATGTCCACAAAAGCAACCGTGTCGGAGGTATTCTCCACATCATATAAAAGGTATCGGCCGTCCTCCGTACTGTACTCTCCAACAGCCAGCCCACTGTCATCATAAAGGAGGTCGCGGTAGGCTATCCCCGCCAGATCCGTCTGCCAAAGCACGTTTTCCCCGCCTACCCACGTTGCATATCGGTATATATTATTATCAAACTTATTCAGATCTGCCGTTCTCAGCTGATCGGCATAAATCTGCCCTGTGTTGATTACCAGAATCAGACCCAGAAGCCATGTCACAGATGTTCTGCCAAATACCCCCTCCATCTCCGCACTGTTCACAACAGCCGCGGTGCAGAATACGCCAAACAGTGTGGCAAAAGGCAGCCACCTCCAGGGGAACTGATAGACCACCAGCAGATCATAAAGCTGTTCCGGCAGAAAATCCAGATAATCATAGCACATATATCCACTGGACAAAAAAATCATCAGTACACAAAAACCCCAGCTTACCGCCGCCACCTTTCTGTTCTGCTGATCCTGACACCCCATTTTTTTCTGACGTGCCAGACAAATAAGGAATAAAACCAGACCAAAGGTTACAGAAAAGCCGATGGAAAGCGACATTTCCTCCGCGGCTGTATCAGTGAATTCATTCAGCTGATAACCATTGACAACGGAATTTAAGATCTGAATCAGGTCGGCGCCATGGGACTGGATCTGCCCGCCCATCTGATTGCTGACATACATATCCATCCCCAAGGAATCAAGCATTACCACAAGAAAGGCCAGGTTTACAAGAAAAGAAAACAGAGCTGCTTTCACCAAAGCCAGAAAACGCTGAGGCTCCAGTGTTTTTCTGATAAAAATCAGACAGAAAAGCAGAATGATCATGGCGCTCATTTCAAGACTGAGAGTATGACAGGAAAAAATCGCCGTCAGTCCTGCCACAATCGGCCAGTAGCTTCTCAGGGTCAGTTTTTCTCCTTTCGGTGCCGCATATATATTGTAAAAACCCAGAAACAGAAGCGGCAGAAAGGTCTGAGCCGTATATTCTCCTACCGCTGACCTGACAAAAATATTTGTCAGTCTGACCGCGCTGAAGGTGTACATCGCGGACGCAAGAAGAGCGACATTTGTCTTTTTGAAAATTTTCAGGGCGCAGTAATACATGATCAGGCAGGTGCTCACAGATATCATACAGATATAGATATTATAAACAGATGTCAACCCAAAACCGCAGCAGTATAAAGCCGCGGGAATATACAGGAAAATCTCCCCATAAAACAAGGGTGCCGGATATCCGTACCCATTCATTGCGTCCGTCAAAATGGCCGGAAAATAATTTCCCCGCATCAGCTCCTGTGCCAGCAGAAGAATCCGATTCACATGAAAGCCGATATCGTGCCCCCAGTAGGTCCAGTCCGCCATAAAAGGGATCACCGCTGCCCCGCAGATCATTGCCAGGACTCCCAGTTCCTTTCCATACAGGAATTCCCGATCCGAAAACACCAGAAAACAAAACAGATCCCCCAGAATAAAGAGCATGAAAATCCCGAGAAAGCTTATATATCTGTACGCCACGATCTCTTCCACCTCTATGGAGGAAACTGTCAGCTCCCCATAGCCGTAAAAGGTGACCGTCAGTTCCAGATCTCCCACCGCCCAGGGCGAAGTAATCTGCACCGTCTGTTCTGCGCTTGTTAAGCCGTCCCGAAGCAACAGACGCTCAAAGTCGAAAAAAACAGAATTGGACGCACTCTCCAGATTTAGATAGCTTAAGCCTGTCTCCATGCTTGATTCTTCAATATAATTGACCTGTGAATGATAATTGATCCTGATATTGTAGGCGCCAGGATAAAATTTCAGCTTCCCGGTACTCAGAATCACTTCCCCATCCACTTCTTCCTCACTGGCGGCGCAAAAAACAGACTCACCATTTTCGTCCTCGCCTTTCCACACATACGTACCTGAGACCGACAGGTTATCCGTCCCAAAGGTATAATCACACCTTCCGCGAAAGCAGTTAGCCAGCAAAATACACAGAATCATTCCCTCCAGCAATACAACCGCTTTCCATGCATTATGGCCCTTGATCCAGGCAATCCATCTATTAATAACCGCTCCCACGTTTCCCTACCTCTTCTCAGAAAGTGACAATCCCTTCCTTTTTCGCAAAATTACAAAGCCCGCCAATGCCATATCCGTCACCACAGACACGGCCACCGCCAGCTTCCACAGCAACGGAATCTGATACTCCACCGCCACGGTACCCGAATAGCCCGCCGGAATATTCAATTGAATCCGATTGTTGCTGCCGTTGGTAATGGAAATCGTTTCTCCCGTCTCTGTATCATAAGCCACATAATTGTCATAGTTGAATAAGGGAATGTCCACTGCAGCGTCTGCATCTGAAATATTCTCCACATCATATAAAACCCATTTTCCATCCTCATACAGGTACTCTCCATTCACTGTCAGCTGCGTATCATCATAAATCAGGTTCCGGTAAATGACCTGATTTGCATCCGTCCCCCATAATAAGTTCTCCCCGGCAATCCAGGTTGCATAGCTGTAAAGGTTATTGTCCACCGGTCCCAACGTCGAAGTTCTCAGCTGATCAGAATAAATCTGTCCAGTGTTCATGACAAGAGCGATCACCAGAATCACTGTCACCGACACTCCCTGAAACAGGTCATCCAATTCTCCCGTATTGACCACCGCCGCCGTACAGAAGGTACCAAACAGAACGGCAAAGGACAGCCATCTCCAGGGAAACTGATAGGCAACCAGCAGATTATATACGGCGTCCGGCAAAAAATCAAGATAGTCATAGAACATATAAATACTGGAAAGAAAAATGGCAAAA
>JAJQGR010000275.1 GCA_021200345.1 Lachnospiraceae bacterium
TACTTATCCATAAGAAAAACAATGACAGCATCCCCAATTCCGTAAATGAGCTGGGAGACTATTCCGCACGCCTGGTACAAAACCGGAGACAGGGCGAAAGCAGTCGCCTGCGTCATTCCGCTGAAGCCTCCGCCAAGCAGAACATATAATCCGTTCTGCATGGGTGTTCCGATGATGGTTTCGACCACAATCAGGACGATAACCAGCACAATATACACCACAACGCTGAAACAGAGACTGTTATTTGCGTGAAAGGTCTTTTTCCGGTTTGTTACATAGGAAATGATTTTAGCCAGTGTATTGGATACCAGAAATGCCAGAAAGGAACCGAGCGTTTGCGACGGGAACGGCCATATATCTACCATAACACTCATGTTCTGAAATGCCACATCACAGACAATCCGTGACCCAAGCTGGATGGCCAGTGCTGCCAGTCCGAATACTAAAAACCAGGCTACCTGCAACTGGCTTTTATGCTGTTCAAAGTACTCTCTCAGTTTATTCAATGTCATCTGCGCTGTCTCCTGAAGCTGGTCGATATTCAATATACCGGCACGTATTCTGTTCGCTTCTCTTACACATGCAGGAGTATACCTGATTCCGCAGCATTTCCTTCTGCTCTTTGAACGAGAGACTTTCTTCCGCGTAAAACGGACCGTCCAGATAAACGGTAATTCCCGGTTTTTTGGAAAACCTGCGGCGCTGGTATGTGGTGGTCATACAAAATGCGGGGACTTTATTTCTGACCGCGTAATCAAATGCCGTTGCGGAAAAGGGTCTGATAAAGGTACAATAAGGCCACACATGCTGCTCAGGATAAACAATGACGCAATTCTTCTCCTGCAGCCGCTGTTGAACGGCGCTCAAAAATTCCTTCATTTTTTTGCGATTGTCCGGTACAGGAAGGGCGCCCATCCACGGCAGTAAAGAGCCTATGACCGGAATTCCCAGATTCGCGGGGCTTGCTACCGTATAACACCGTTTGGGTGCGCATACTAACGCGGGGATAAACACATCTCCGACTGGCTGCGTGTGGTTCCCATATACGACGGCGCCGGTATCGCTGAACTTTTTCAAATCAACCTCTCTGATGATTCGCAGGCGAAGCACAAGCTTCCCATAAATCCATCCAAACAGACAGCCCACAGCATACAGCAGGGACCGGGCTATCCGGGCTGTAAGACCGGTCCGTATCCAGACATAATGATCTGTCAATGCAAAATTCTGATCAGGGCTTTCCACAAAATCATCCTGAAATGTTTTATAATAGCGGACACCGGTTTTATCGGCCATTTGTTTTCCTTCCTCTCAGGCTCCTGTCTCAGTGGTCTCTTCCTTCTGCGGTTCCCTGTATCGAGCCGGAGACAGCAGCAGGGAAATAAAAAATTTCCTGTATTTTCTGTAAAGCGCGGGGTCCGCGGCGCCTTTTAAATTTGTAATGGATGTAGCCAGCCGCACAAGAGGAATCCGGCGGTCATAAACCAGATACCGCGGCTTCCAGATATTCGGATCAAATTTGCTTTTAAAGCGGTAAAGATTTTTAAAATCGTAGCCGAAATCCATATTGGCAAAGATCTCATACATCAGTTTTTCCGCTTTCACCGTATCAGGCTTTGTAATATCAATCCCCGCAAGCGGCGCAATATTCAGACTGACCTCCTCCACACCTTCTTCTTTCATTTTCATGGCCGCTGAAATGATGGCGTGTTCCATTGCTCCTGTGGGTCCATCCAGTTTCCGATACATCACATCCACACAGTAGCCCTTTTCCTGACGATAGGGAAGAAATGACAGGACCGTCAGGAGATCTCCCCCGACATCCCTGGTGATAAAATATTGCCTGCCACAGGGCCTGTCAAACTGCAGATCGCCAACGGAATAAGTCAGCTTCAGCTTTTTATCCGCAAACCACTGTTCCTCCAGATCAGAAATCTCCTTTTCCAGGGCCAAATTGCGAAAGATCTGCGGGCAATATTCCATTGAGGCAATTCCCGCCCGGTTAAGCTTCGCCACGTTTCTGCGCAAAGCGCCCTTTTTCCCGCCGGCCAGAGAATAGCTCTTTAAGTCCAGAATTGCTTCTTCCCCATATCGCAGCACTTTTAATCCCCTGGATTTCAGGGCAGCCGCCATCTCACTGCTGACAGAGTTAAAAATCGGCTTATATCCCTGATTTTTGCAAAACTCCAGGTATTCATCAATCAGCCTTTCTCGGTCAGCAGGACGACTGGCGGGATCACCCTGGCTCATGGCCCGCTTTCCTACAAGTGTATAGGGAAGTACACCGCGGATCCTCTCACCGAAATAATAACGGCTTTCAGGGTTTAATGTCAAGCCGTGCTGAGAATCTTCTCCAACAGCGCTGATGATCTGCGCAGCCTGCTCCATCTCATCCGGCTGAAGCATTTCCTTCATAGATCACACTCTCCCTTTGTGGAGTGAAAAAAATAATCCAAAATCAACTGCACCGTTTGTTCATTTTGCTCCTGCCAGGAAATGGTGGCCTTTCCATCCCGCCCGGATGTGGAATGATACGCCGCAAAGCCCTGATGGTTCGCCCCCTGCAGCACGATATTGGACGCGCCATGAGGCAGATTACAGTCATATTTCATCATAAAATCATTATTCATGATCCCGTCATGATCGGCCGTGATCCGAATCGTTCCAATATCCAGATCCGACAAATCTACAGATGCATAGGTTGCCAGAAACACCAGCCCGGCCAGATTTTCGGGCCGCATGGCTGCAATGCGGCTGACGGGCATTCCGCCAAGGGAATGCCCGATCAGAATCCATTTTTTTATTTCCGGATGGGAAGTCATCATTTCCTTCCCATGCTTCGTTCCGAACAGACTTAAATAGAACCGCTGTTTCGGAATAATCACATTGTATCCTTTATCATGCAGCAGCTTTGCCATATAGGCATAGGCTTTTTCGTCCGTTTTCGCGCCGGAGAAAATGATGAATCCGACGTTACTTTCACCGCGGAAATAATAATCTTTCCCGACGCGCTCCATCTCACCTGCAATCGCCGCAGCTTCCGGATAAGCCTGATTATGGTAAAGCAGAACGCCAATGACCAGTAAGGCAAATATTCCAATGACCACAAGTAATACAATCATGCGGCATCTCCTTTCCAAATCAGGTGACGATCATTTTCTTTTACAGCGGCAGGTCCTTTTTCTGGAACCGAATCATTCCCACCGCGTAGCAGGCCACCGCAATCACCGCCAGCGCCACAAGCTTCGGCGCAAACGCGTAATCCACTGCTTCCGATCCCACCGTGCCAAGCGCCTCAATATCAAACAGTCCGACAATCGTCAGATTGTTAAACTGTCCCAGCATCTCCACGCCGATTCCCATGCTGACCATGCTCTCCGAGCCGAACATGCCAAGCAGAGAGCAGAGGAAGAACCAGACGTTTAAGCCGCCGCCCAGCGCCAGAGCGTTTTTGCTTAAATTAAACAGACAGCTTGCCAGATAGCAGATGCCTGCCATGGCCTCGGTCAGCACATACAGGCCGCCGTAAAGGGCCGCGTACTTTGCCACATCCACTTCCCCGGCAAAGGCCCGGGTCGCCGCCAGCTTCACTAAAAAACCGCAGCCGACCATAAGGAACGGAACGACAATCAGATAAATGGCCTGGGTGATGGCCACGGCACTGCGCTTTGTAGGCGTGGAAAGAATATAGGCCATGGAGCCCTTATCCACCTGATCTACAACCAGCGCATTCCCCGCAAACACCAGGAACAAAATAATCGGCAGAAGCGCCATAATCGTGAAATACATCTGATTCAACATGGCCGAGGTATCCATCTCACTCATGGTCTCCAGCATGTCGGAGGGGATGCCCATCATCTCCAGCATCATGGTCATCATACTCTCGATATCCAGGTCATCTCCGGAAAAGCAGCCCTGCACAGAGCCCAGTGCGTAGACATACTCGAACTGGGAAATATAGGCTTCAACCCCCGCCTCAGACCCTTCCAGGATTTCTGCGGCCTCCTCAAAGCCTTCGCTGGAAAGATCCAGATCATCCGACTGGGCGGACATCATTTCAAAAACAGTGTCATAGACAGTCCGATCCTCCGCTTCCGCGAAATCCGCATAGCTTAATTCGGTTCCCATCATTTCATTGTAGGAAACCAGCACATACAGATAGGTATAAAAGTCCGTCTGTGCATCCGTGTAATCCACCGAGTCTGTGGCGCCCAGCAGGCTGCTGGCATAGGTTGTCACCACAGTCATCAGGCACAGAACCACTGTGCACGCAATGGCCAGCACTTTATTGGCATTCAGGCTCTGTTTCATCAAGGGCCAGGAAAATATTTTTGTTACTTTCATAATTCTGCTTGCTCTCCTTCCATCTATTCAAAGCATCAGGCCACAGACCGCCCTTACGGGCTATATGCCGCCCATGGCGTCATATGTCTGAGGCTATGATGGGCATCCCGCCCATCCCAACAGCGTTACATAGTCCATTGCAGATAAATCCGCATGGCCTATGTTCCGCTGTTGCTGCTGCTCTGAATTGTTGACATAAAGTATTCCTCCAGATCCTCATGGGTTTCGTCAACCGATACCACCTCAAGCCCTTTTGCCGCTTTGATCACTCCATCTGTTCCGGAAGCCGGCGCCTGCAAAGACACCACTGCCCCCTCCACAGCAGAATCCGGAAGCCTGCGCGCGTATTCCTGCGCGGCCGCCTCAGAGCCCAAAGGTAATTTTAAATATTCTCAGCGTGTTGTGCCTTAGCTCATAC
>JAJQGR010000180.1 GCA_021200345.1 Lachnospiraceae bacterium
GTACAGGCGTAACATTTCTCCGTCCTCAAAACTCCGGGGCTGGATCAGCATATCCGGTTTCAGCTTATTGCCGCTGTCAGCTGCCTTTGTGAATTCCTCTCTTACCGTCATTGCCGGAAAGTCTCCAAAGACCTGATCCGCTCCAAGAAGCACCCCATCAAGCGTCCCTTCGTCGCGGTGCCGCTCCAGCTCCTTGAGTGTGATGGCCGTATCTTTGCCAAAGCGGCCCACCCTGGTGCGCTCCAGGCTTCGCATACAGCCGCTGCAGCCAAGCTTCTCCCCCATATCCTGACAAAGGGTGCGGATATAAGTTCCTTTTGAACAGACAACCCGGAACCTGACCACCGGAAGCTCCGCCTTTAAGATCTCCAGTTCCGCAATCCGGATGGTTCTGGGCTTTCGCTCCACCTCTTTCCCTTCTCTTGCCAGTTCATAGAGACGCTTCCCGTCCACTTTAACAGCTGAATACATGGGAGGTATCTGCCGGGATTCTCCCAGAAATGACATCACCGCATCCCGCACCTCATTTTCACCGCAATTCACAGGTTTTGTCCCAAGCACCTGTCCGGTAGTGTCCAGGGTATCCGTGGTGACACCCAGAAGCAGCTCCGCCACATATTCCTTGTCATGGTCCATCAGAAACGGAACCGCTTTTGTGGCGTTGCCCACACATACGGGCAGTACGCCCACAGCCGCCGGATCCAGAGTACCGGTGTGACCGATTTTCCGCGTTTTTAAAATGCCGCGCATTTTTGCCACCACATCAAAGGAGGTGAAGCCCGCTTCTTTATAAATATTGATGATTCCGTTCATGGTATCACTCTTTATCTTACTGAACTGTCCTGCGCAAAGGTCTGCTCCAGCACAGGAAACAGCTTCCCGTAAGCCTCCTCAAATCTGCCCCTGATGTTGCAGCCGGCCGCTCTGGCGTGCCCGCCGCCGTCGAATACGCCGGCAATCCTTGTGGCGTCCACTTTCTCTCCGGTTCGCAGACTCACTCTGCACATGCCGTTCAAAAGCTCATACATAAATACGGCGCACTCCACCCCCGCAATATTGCGCAGCTCACTGACAATACCGGAGAGATCTGTGGTAGTGACCCCGCATTCTTTCATTTCTTTGACAGTCATATGCCCCAGCGCCACTTTCCCGTCAAACAGACTCTCAGTGTGAAGCAGCACCCAGGCCATGGCCCGCGTCTCTTTCCAGGATTTCTGATAGAAGCTTTCCTGAATCAGACTGGAGAATGGGATCCCCTTCTCCATCAGCTCAGCTCCAATCCGAAGCGTCCTTGGCCTGGTATTGGAGTACTGAAAAACGCCGGTATCATGGATGATTCCCAGATAGATTGCCAGCGCCATATTCTCATCCACATCCTCACAGGGCAAAAGCTCATAAAGGACTTCAGCGCAGGACCCTACCTCCGGACGCACAAGACACAGATCGCCGTCCCCGGTGTTTGTCTGATGATGGTCGATATTGATTTTTCTGGCGGCGCTCCGATAAAAATCCTCCGCCCTTCCCAGCCTGCCCGGCTCCGTGTCCAGGCAGAAAAAAACGTCATAGCGGGGCGCCGGTCTGTACTCTGTATCAATGACATCAATCCCCGCAATCTGGGTAAAGGTCTTTGCCTGCGGTTCCAGATAAACGAACACATGGGCCTGGGGCAGTTTTTGGGTCAGATACATATATAACGCCATACAGGAGCCCACACAGTCCCCATCCGGGCGAATGTGGCCGCTGATGCCGATATATTCCGCCTGCCCGCACTCCTTTAATATATCAATCTTCATTCTCTTCCCCATCACGGTCCGGGATCTGGGCGATCACCTGATCGATCTTCGCCGACATCTCCACACCATATTCGATGGACTGCTCCAGAATAAAGGTAATCACCGGCGTATTGCGCAGGTTTAAATTTTTGGCCAGTGTGGAGCGAATATAGCCGGAAGCGCTGGAAAGTCCCTCCATGGTCTGTTTCTGCGCTTCCTCATCCCCCAGCACGCTGATATATGCCTTGCAGGTTTTTAAATCCGGAGCTACATTTACCGCCACCACGCTGGTCATAGGAGAAATCCGGGGGTCTTTTAACCCGCCCCGGATCAGCTCCGCCAGCTCCCGTTGCACTTCATTGTTAATCCTGATATTTTTTACGCTGTTTTTGCGCATCGCTCTCTCCTATCTGGGCACCTCCACCATCACATAGGCCTCCACAATGTCCAGCTCCTGCATCTTGTCAAAGCCGTCGAACACCAGACCGCACTCGAACCCTGCCTTCACTTCTTTCACATCATCCTTGAAGCGCTTCAGGCTGGCAAGCTCGCCCTCATAAATCTGCTCCCCTGCTCTGGTAATGCGGATCTTGCAGTTTCTCTGGATCACGCCGTCAAGCACATAGGAACCGGCAATGTTGCCCACAGCACTGGCCTTAAAGATCTGGCGCACCTCGGCATGGCCGATGACTTTCTCCTCATAAATCGGGTCAAGCATGCCCTTCATGGCCCGCTCTATATCTTCGATGGCCTGGTAAATCACCCGGTAAAGCTTGATCTCTACATGCTCTCTCTCCGCGGTGGATTTGGCGGTGGCATCCGGTCTGGTATTGAAGCCCACAATGATCGCGTTGGAAGCGCCCGCCAGAGTGACGTCGCTTTCGTTGATCAGGCCAACGCCGCTGTGAATGCACTTGACCACCACCTCGTCGTTGGAAAGCTTCTCCAGAGACTGCTTTACCGCCTCCACAGAGCCCTGCACATCGGCCTTGATAATAATATTCAGCTGCTTTAACTGACCGGCCTGAATCTGTCCGTACAGATCATCCAGACTCATGCGTTTCTTGGTCTCCTCCAGCATCTTTTCCTTATACTGAGCCATATAGGTCTGGGCATATTCCTTGGCTTCCTTATCGCTTGGGTGCGCCAGGAAAACCTCTCCCGCCGCCGGCACGTCGGAAAGTCCCAGAATAGCCACAGGCTCAGAGGGTCCCGCCACCTTCACGTTCATGTGCTTATCATTGATCATGGCGCGAACCTTGCCATAGCAGGCGCCCGCGGAGATAAAGTCGCCCACATGGAGCGTTCCTTTCTGTACCAGCACCGTGGCCACAGGTCCCCGGCCCTTATCCAGCTGAGCCTCAATGACCAGACCTCTGGCATCCCTGTTGGGATTGGCTTTCAGCTCCAGCACATCCGCCGTCAGCAGAATCATCTCCAGAAGATTCTCAATACCCTCGCCGGTCTTGGCAGAAACCGGACAGAACACGGTGCTGCCGCCGTATTGCTCCGCCACCAGCTCATACTCTGTCAGCTGCTGCATCACCCGGTCCACATTGGCTCCCGGCTTATCAATTTTATTGACTGCCACAATCACCTCAATGCCGGCCGCTTTCGCGTGATTGATGGCCTCGATGGTCTGAGGCATGACGCCGTCGTCCGCGGCCACCACCAGAATGGCAATATCCGTGGAATTGGCTCCGCGCATACGCATGGCGGTGAAAGCCTCATGACCAGGGGTATCCAGGAAAGTAATCTGACGGCCGCTGGCAGTGGAAACAGTATAAGCGCCGATATGCTGGGTGATACCGCCGGCTTCCTTGTCGGTTACATTGGTATTCCTGATGGCATCCAGCAAGGAGGTCTTACCGTGATCTACATGACCCATCACGCAAATCACCGGCGGGCGGGAGACCATGGCATCTTCGCTTTCCTCGGCCTCTTTCAGAAGTTCCTCGATGACATCCACCTTCACTTCTTTCTCACACAGGATCTCATAATCCATGGCGATCTCTTCCGCCTCGCTGTAGGAAAGCTCCTGATTCACATTCATGATCTTCCCCTGCAGGAACAGCTTTTTGATAATGGTGGCAGGCTGCATCTTCATCTTATCCGCCAGTTCCTTTAAAGTGATGCTTTCCGGAAGCTGGATAACCTTGATCTGCTCCTCCACCACCTCTTCTTTCTTTTCCGGCTTGATGAACTTTCCTGCTCTGTTGGTATTCTTTCCGGTTTTGGCCTGTGTATTCCCGCCATCCTCGGAATAAATATAATCCTTGCGGTTCTTCTTGTCTTTCTCCTGCCCGTGACGGCGCTCATCCCGCTTCTGGTCTTTCTTGACAGATACGTCTCCAAAGCCGCCTCCGGCAGCGGTACTGCGGGTGTTATTTTTTCTGCCCTGGGCGGGACGTCCCTGTCTGGAATCGGCATCCTTATCCTTGTCAAAGGCCGGGCGTCCTCCCATAGCGGCGCCCTGACGGCTTCCATATCCGCCCTGACGATTTCCGTCATTTCTGCGCTCTGTGCCCTGACGGTTTCCGTCACCGCGGCGGTCTGTGCTTCCCGCGCTTCCCTGGCGATATCCATCTGAGCGGCGGCGGTCTGACGTGGGACGGCTTCCGTCATTTCTGCGCTCTGTTCCCTGACGGTTCCCGTCGCCGCGGCGTTCCCCGGTCCCGCGGCCCGCGTCTCTGTTATCCCTTCGTTCTCCGTTTCCTGTGCGGTTTTCACCTCTTCCCTCACGGCGCTCAGTACTTCCCGCGGCCAAACGGCGGTTCTCATTTCTGCCATCCCGCCTTTCTCCGCTTCCTGTGCCCGGCTGACGGTTCTCCCGCCGCTCTTCCGTGCCCGGGGTGTTTTTTAACTCCCGGCGGGCTGCGCTCTCATGGGACGGAACAGCTTTTGAAGCGGCGGACTGCTTCGCTGCCCGCGCGGACGCTTCTTCCACCTTAACAAAGGGACGCTTCTGAAG
>JAJQGR010000103.1 GCA_021200345.1 Lachnospiraceae bacterium
CCGCCGAGCCGGATCGGACAGCGCTTTGAATGTTTCTGCAAAGCCCAACTGTTTCCACCTCCCTTCACCAGGCATTTCGACGTCTTTTTGATTCGTTCCTTCAGTAAAAGCTTCAAAATAGTATTTAGATTTTTTTCTAAATGTAATATACTCGCCTCAAAGCAATCTGTCAACAGGTATTTAGAATATTTTCAAAATACCTGCTCCCCACACATAACATCACCCTGCCATCAAGGAACATATTAAAACCGCAGAAACGCCTTTAAATAAAGCATTTCTGCGGTTAAGCTTACTATTCGAACTCAATCGTCCCCGGCGGCTTGCTGGTCAGATCATACAGCACCCGGTTGACCCCTCTCACCTCATTGATAATCCTGTTCATCACTCTGTTCAGGACTTCGTAAGGAATCTCCGCCGACTCGGCTGTCATGAAATCAATCGTCTTGACGGCGCGCAGCGCCACGGCATAGTCATAAGTCCTCTCGTCTCCCATAACGCCCACGGAACGCATGTTGGTCAGGGCGGCGAAATACTGACTGATCTCTTTATCCAGACCAGCTTTGGCAATTTCCTCGCGGTAGATGAAGTCGGCGTCCTGGACGATGCGGACCTTTTCTTCCGTCACTTCACCGATAATGCGGATGCCCAGACCGGGGCCCGGGAAGGGCTGGCGGAACACCAGGTACTCCGGGAGGCCCAGCTCCAGGCCGGCCTTGCGCACCTCGTCCTTGAAAAGGTCGCGGAGGGGCTCAATAATTTCCTTGAAATCCACATAGTCCGGCAGACCTCCCACGTTGTGGTGGGATTTGATAACAGCGGACTCGCCGCCAAGACCGCTCTCCACTACATCCGGATAGATGGTGCCCTGCACCAGGAAGTCCACGGCGCCGATCTTTTTGGCTTCTTCCTCAAAGACGCGGATGAATTCCTCGCCGATGATTTTGCGCTTTCTCTCCGGCTCTGTGACGCCGGCCAGTTTACTGTAAAAGCGCTGCTGGGCATTGACCCGGATAAAATGCAGGTCGTAATTGCCGGAGGGGCCAAAGACCGCCTCCACCTCGTCACCCTCGTTTTTGCGCAGCAGACCATGATCCACAAAGACACAGGTCAGCTGGTCGCCCACCGCCTTAGAGAGCAGTACAGCGGCCACAGAGGAATCCACGCCGCCGGAAAGGGCACAGAGCACTTTACCGTCGCCCACCTTTTGGCGAATGGCCAGAATCGACTGCTCCACAAAGGAATCCATCTTCCAGTCCCCGGCGCAGCCGCACACATTACGGACAAAATTATAGAGCATCTTTGTGCCCTCCGGGGTGTGCAGCACCTCCGGATGGAACTGGATGCCGTAAAGCTTACGGGCACTGTTTTCACAGGCCGCCACCGGACAGTCCGCGCTGTGCGCTACAGAAACAAAGCCCTCCGCCAGTCTGGAAATATAGTCGAAGTGGCTCATCCAGCAGGTGGTCTTTTGGGCCACACCTGCAAACAGCTCGCAGGAAGGATCCACTGTAATCTCCGTCTTCCCATACTCCCGCTTATCGGCCCGCTCCACTCTGCCGCCGAGAATATGCTGCATCAGCTGGGCCCCATAGCACAATCCCAGCACCGGAATTCCCAGTTCAAACAGCTCCTTACTGTAGGTGGGCGCTCCCTCCTCATAGCAGCTGTTGGGTCCGCCCGTCAGGATGATGCCCTTCGGCGCCATTGCCTTAATCCTGGCGATATCCGTTTTGTAGGAATAAATCTCGCAGTACACATGGCACTCGCGCACCCGGCGCGCTACCAGCTGATTGTACTGTCCACCAAAGTCCAGTACAATCACCGTTTCTCTTCTGTCCATAAACCCCTCCGTCTGTCTTGATCTTTCGGTCTATTCTATCATGAGTAAAAGACGCTCATGATCCAATTCGCCGCTCGCCGGACATACAGGCATGCCTTTCTCGCTTGCGCTCATTATATCCGCTTCATCCGCATCTGTCAAAAAAATACATCTCATCTTCTGACCACTTCCACCACCGTCAGCATCTCTCCGTCTACCGTAAAATGAATATCCCATCCGGCAAACTCCAGCTTAAACACCTGATCCTCGCTTTTTCTGTAAATGGGCCTGGGATCCTGTCTGAGGATCGCCACCGCCGCCTGGCGCTTGTCCGAAGGAAATTTTTGCAGCTCTTCCTCAGGGAAACGGACCTGCAGCTCATGATCTGCCGTCTTCTCCGCAAAGCCCCAGCCAGCCTCCGGGTGCGCGTCAGTGTAAGGCAGATACGGTTTAATATCATACACCGGCGTGCCGTCCATCATATCCACACCGGACACATGAAGCACAGGACCCAGCTTTTCATCAAACACAATCTTCTCCAGCTTCACGCAGGAAAGCCCCACCGGGTTGGGGCGAAAGGGTGAGCGGGTTGCAAACACTCCCATGTGGATTTTACCTCCCAGACGAGGCGGCGTCACGGTGGCCGCCCAGTTGTCTCTCTTCGCCTGAGAGAATTCCCACAAAACCCAGATATGAGAAAATTCCTCCAACCCCCGAAAGGCCTCCGGCTGCCGGTATTGCGGCAAAAATATGATCTGTCCTTTCAGATCATCCACCAGACCGCTCTGTCTGGGTACGCCGAATTTTGTAGGGAAATCTGTATGTATCGTCGCTATGGTCTTCATTTCTTCTGCCTGAGATATTTCTCCCTTGTAGCCAGCCCGCCCCGAATATGCCGCTCGCTTTTATTTAAATCCAGCACCTTCCTGGCCTCCCTGGCAAGCCCCGGATTCACCAGCTCCAGCCTGTGAACCACATCCTGATGCACAGTACTCTTGCTGACGCCAAATACCTTCGCGGCCTGTCTGACGGTGGCATTATTTTCAATAATATAAACAGCGATGCCTGTTGCCCGTTCTGCGATATAATCCTTCACCAAATCCCCTCAGAACGCTTTTTATCAGTATATGATCTGTTCTGAGGATATATGATGAACCTATCCCTGCTTCTTCCATGTATTTTTGGAAAATAAAATCAAAATCGGGAAGATTTCCAGCCTCCCGGCCAGCATATCCACAATCAGCACCAGCTTGGAAAAGATGCTGAATTCACTGTAATTTCCGGTGGGACCCACCATCTCCAGCCCCGGGCCGATGTTATTAAAGCAGGCCAGCACGGCGGACAGGCTGGTGGTAATGGAAAAGCCGTCCAGGGACACCAGCAGAAAGCTTCCGATGACAATCATCACGTAGGCCGCCAGATAGGCATTGGTGCTAGAGAGCACCTTTTCACTGACCTTATAGCCGTTGGAGCGCACCACCTGCACCTTGCGGGGACTGACCACCTGCTGGATGGAACGCCTGGCTGATTTGATCACCAAAAGCATCCTCCCTACCTTGAAGCCGCCGCCGGTGCTGCCCGCGCAGGCGCCGATCAGCATCAGCATCAGCAAAAGTGCTTTGGAAAAATTAGGCCACAGATCAAAATCCGCGGTGGCAAAGCCGGTGGTAGTGATGATGCTGGCTACCTGAAAGGCCGCGTGGCGCACAGTCTCAGCCAGCGTATCATAATACCCACGCAGATTCCAGACAATCAACGCGATACTGCCAAATACGATGCCCAGATAAGTACGCAGCTCCTCATCCTTCCACACGTCCTTTATTTTTCGCAGAGTCAGCAGATAGTAACAGCTGAAGTTCACGCCGAACAGCAGCATGAATACCGTACACACATTCTGAATATAGGGGCTATATCCCGCGATGGAGTCAGACCGGACACCAAAGCCTCCTGTGCCTGCCGTGCCGAAAGCAATACACACCGCACTGAGAGGATCCATTCCGCCCGCCAGCAAAAAAAGAATATCCAGAACCGTCAAAATACAGTACAGAATATACAGGATGGCCGCCGTATCCTTCATCTTCGGAACCAGCTTCCCCACATTGGGGCCCGGGCTCTCCGCTTTCAAAAGGTGGGTGGTAAAACCGCCCTCCTCTCTTCCGGGCATAAAGGCCAGCAAAAACACCAGCACCCCCATACCGCCGATCCAGTGACTGAAGGAGCGCCAGTAAAGCATACTCCTGGAAAGGCTCTCCACCTCCGTAAGGATAGAAGCGCCGGTGGTAGTAAAACCGGACACAATCTCAAAAAAAGCATCAATGTAGTGAGGGATTTCTCCGGACAGATAAAAGGGCAGGCAGCCCAAAAGGCTCATAATAACCCAGCTTAAGCCTACGCAGACCAGACCCTCCTTGGTGCGGAACACACTTCTGCTGCCACGGCCCAGTAAAAACAGCAGCAACCCCACCGCCAGCGTCAGCCAGATACAGACTGCGAAACAGATTACCGCCCTTCTCTCACCGAAATAAATCCCAATCAGCATGGCCGGTATCATAAACACAGCCTCAAGCACAAGGATCTGGCCGGCAAATTTTCCCATCATTTTATAATTCATGGCCAATCCCCGTTATACAAATATTTCATTAAAATTGGAAATCACACCGCCCCCGCTGACCACAATGATCACCGTGTCACCTATCTGAAAACAGGTGTCGCCGTTGGGGATTTCAGTATAGGAACCGCGGGTAAGACAGGCTACCAGCACATTCTTTTTGGTCCTGATCCTTTTCAGCGGCTCGCCGCAGTGCAGGCAGGTATCATCTATCCGAAACTCCACCGCCTCCGCCTGTCCGCCGGCGATGGAGTATACCGCCAGCGCCGCGCCGGTCTGATTTTTCATGGCGCGCACATACTG
>JAJQGR010000138.1 GCA_021200345.1 Lachnospiraceae bacterium
CATCCGGGATAGCTATTTTTTCGGAATCTTTTACGCGAGCAGCAGCAATCTGCAAAGCCAGAATGTTCTGTCAGACGAAGATCTGCTCGATATCATCCGGAAAATGTTCGACAGCTGGTATCTGCCGGAGATGATGGGCAAAGGATAAGATATAGGAAATGAACAACTGGTAAGAATAAAAGGAAATGAGATACAGGAGGTGGAAAATACGATATGGTTTATACTTTATTATCCCTTTCAGTCGCCGCTTTTGCGGGTCTTTTGATGACCCGTGTTTTAAAGCCCTTAAAATTACCGTCCGTCACCGCTTATCTGATCGCCGGCGTTTTGGTTGGCCCGTACTGCCTGGGGCGTCTGGGCATAGAGGGACTGGGATTTGTCTCCATGGACAGCGTCAACGATCTGGATGTGATCTCCGATGTAGCCCTCGGCTTTATTGCGTTTGCTATCGGCAATGAATTTCGCCTGACCCAACTGAAAAAGACCGGGAAACAGGCAACTGTCATCGGCATTACACAGGCTCTTATGGCCACCCTTTTGGTTGATATCGCGCTTCTGCTTGTCTCCATGGCAACCAATGGGAAACTGACTGCAGCGCAGGCTATCACTCTCGGCGCCATCGCGACAGCCACCGCACCGGCGGCGACTCTGATGGTGGTTCGCCAGTATAAGGCAAAGGGGCCTCTGGTTGACCTTCTGCTTCCGATTGTCGCCTTAGATGACGCGGTAGGACTGGTGGTATTTGCGGTCAGCTTCGGCATCGCACAGGCAATGGTGACCGGTTCCTACAACCTGATTTCCATTATCATCAATCCGTTGCTGGAAATCGTTCTGTCCCTGGCTCTCGGTGCGCTGATGGGGTGGCTGCTCACACAGCTGGAAAAACTGTTTAACTCCAATTCCAACCGCCTGACGCTGTCCATTACCTTCGTCCTTCTGACCACTGCACTGTCCATGCTCGAGTTTAACGTTGGTCCTATTACCATCAGCTTCTCCTCTTTGCTGGTGTGCATGATGCTGGGCACTGTATTCTGTAATCTCTGCCCGCTGTCACACGAAATCATGGCGAGAACAGACAGCTGGACCAATCCGCTTTTTGCGGCTTTCTTTGTCATTTCCGGCGCACAGCTGGAACTGGATGTTTTTCTGGACGGAACCATCGTGCTGATTGGCCTTGTTTACATCCTGACCCGATCCATTGGGAAATATGCCGGCGCTTTCGTTTCCTCCAAAGCGACGCACTGCAGCGATACCATCTGCAAATACCTGGGGATCACCCTCCTGCCGCAGGCTGGTGTTGCGCTGGGTATGTGTGTCACCGCGCAGCAGCTGGGCGAACAGGGCGAACTGATCCGCAACATCACCCTCTTTGCCATTCTCATCTATGAGCTTGTCGGGCCAATGCTGACGAAAGCTTCCCTGACAAAAGCCGGTGAAATTCAGCCTATGAGCGAAGAAGTGAAAAACCGCCGTCAGGCGAAACTGGAAAACGCAAAGAACGCGCCATATGAAAGACATGAAAAACCAAGACGCTTATAAAATGAAAAAGATAGCAATAGTAACCGGCGCGTCCAGTGGTCTTGGCCGGGAATTTATTCTGCAGCTTCTTAAAAAAAACTGTCTGGATGAAATCTGGTTAATCGCACGCAGAAAAGATCGTCTGAACGAACTGTGCAGATCATTTATGTTCAGCAACAGCTCATGTATGCCCCGCCCTCTGGAGTTGGATTTAACCTGCCAGCAATCATTTGAGAGCATACGCGTCCTGTTGGAAAAGGAAAATCCAAGTGTGCAATATCTGATCAATGCCGCCGGTTTTGGAAAAATCGGTTCCTGGAAAGATATTTCTCTGCAGGACTGTACCGGCATGATTGACCTGAATTGTAAGGCGGCAGTCGCTATGACACAGCTTGTGCTCCCTTACATGGGAAAGGGTTCCTGTATCCTTGAAATCTGTTCCACAGCTGCTTTTCAGCCTTTTCCATATCTTGGAGTTTATTCTGCGACCAAGTCCTTCCTTTATCGTTACAGCCGCTCCTTAAGGACGGAGCTTTTGGGCAGCGGAATACATGTAACAGCTGTCTGCCCTTACTGGATCAAAGACACAGAATTTATCAGCAATGCGCAGAAAACCCGGAACAGCTCTTTTATCCGGCATTTTCCGCTTGCTTCGCGTTCCAAAAATGTGGTTAAAAGATCCTTGGCAGATGCAAAGCTGGGTTTACCAGTGTCTACCCCAGGCCCTGTCTGTACCCTTCACCGCATTGCAGCTAAAATACTCCCGGGTGAGCTGATGATGGGAATCTGGGAACTGATCCGAAGGCTTTAAAAAGAAATTTGACAAAATACTGCTGTTGGCTAAATCACTTTTCATAAAAATTTCAGGATTCAATGCGACATTCAGGACTGGATTGTTGTTGTAACCAGGCCTGTTTGATGATACTATGAGTCAATCAGGTAAAATCGACAGTCAGAACAGTCAGAAAGGAGATATCGCATGAAAAATATTATCACGATCAGTCGTGAACTGGGCAGCGGAGGGCGTACGATAGGTAAACTGGTAGCAGAACGCAAAAACATCCCTTATTACGATAGAGAATTAATCGATGAGGCTGCTAAGATATCAGGGGTTCCGTCAGAGTACATTGAAAAGTCGGACCAGAAGATTACAAACAGTTTTCTTTATAACCTGGCCATGGGAACCAGCTACGGCTACGGCATGCTGGAAGAAGCCAGCAAGCAACCACTTCCTTTGACTACACAGGTTTTTTGCGCTCAACAGGAAATCATCAAAAAATACGCAGATTCCGGAAGCTGCGTCATAGTGGGAAGATGCGCGGACTACATTCTCAGAGATCGAAGTGATGTACTTCGTGTCTTTATTTATGCAGATATGGATAAACGTATTGAACACAGCGTGAAAGCATATGGAATGGCAGAAGCAACCGCACGAAGCGAAATTTCCCGTTCTGATAAAGAACGTGCCCGCCATTACAGCATGTTTACGGACAATGATTGGGGTGATCGAAAGAATTACGATATCCTGTTGAACAGTGGTGAACTGGGCTACGAAAATTGTGCAAAAATAATCTGTTCCTTAATGTAGACAGGTACGCTCGATATGCCACGCTGATCACAATTTCATTCCTGGTCCTTACCTTTTTCAGATCGTTCCATCCTTCGGTCAGATCGTAATACACTTTGCATTTCACAAGGACATCATTGCTGCCGTTCAAGTTCTTCCGGGCAGCGATGGTGTGCTGGCCGTCGAACACATAATACTGGCTGGCAGGTAAAAGCATTTTCTACATCTCACGGCAAAAGCATTGACCGCCATACCCAGGGTAATAGCGTGATTGCCGAGTAAAATGGCCACCACTGCAAAAACAATCACACCGATTGCCTCTACGGAGCCGCCATTTAAGACCATAGCCAGGCTGTTCAGCTTCCGAAAGTGCATATTAAGATTCAGGACATGATCCAGTTCCCCGTCGTGAAGTTCAGTAAGTTTTTTTCGTCCCTTAAAATCCAGAATATCATGAGCTTCATACAAAAGCTTCGCAGAAGCCGTATATTGCCCAAGTCCGTCCATATAACCCTTATTCCGCCTCGCCAGTTCTTTCTCCGTGAGTTTCGGCACAAAAACCACCGCTACAGAGAAAATCAGAATTACCATGGCAATGGAAATATCTACAAAAATCACCAGAAATACTCCATACACAGCGATCATCATAACGGAACGGATGATAGAAAGTAACGGACTTAAGTAGTTCTGACACATTTCCGTGATGTCGTTTGCCTGCATGGAAATGTATTCTGCCACATCATACTGGTGAAATGTTCCAAAGTCTCGCTGAATTACGGAATCAAAAAAATCTTTCTTTATGGCTTTTTCGAACCGGATACGGCGGTAATCTGCCAGACGATTGGAAAAATATGCCTCAACGAGATAAATCAGGAATACACCCGCATACGCAGCCAAAAGTTTCCCTGTATATGCAAACCCCTTTTGATAGTTATCAATAAGCCAGCCAGGAAACAGCAGCATAACCGCACTAATGACCGCTTCTATAAAATTCGCCGCAATCGTACCGGCAATATACCAACGGTATCGTATTCAGATATTGTTTCATTTCTTTCTCACACATTCCCCTAACCACAAAGAAACACTGCTGTCCCCATTTCGTAAATTTTCACCGACATACCAAACTTCTCGCCTATTTGGAAAGATGCTTCTCCGGTCAGAATCTGATCCATACACTCCATAAGATCGGGAATAATATCCGGCTTCAGCGGAAAGGATGCATGAGACGGATAAATTTTATCATATTCTGTCCGGTACGCCCATACTTTGTCCAGACTCTGCCGATAACCGATCAGGTTCCTCATAGGACCAAAGAGAAAAATTGTGCCGTCCTGTATAGAATCCGCACTGAAAAGCACCCTCTGATTTATGTCCAAAAGTGCAACACTTCCGGGAGTATGGCCAGGTTGTGTGATCACACGAAGCGGTCTGTCGCCAAGGTCAATAATATCGCCATCCCACACAGGCGTCGGCGCCGGATGAGATGCTCCCTGCCAAAAATAATTGACGTATTCAGCCGGATGCATCAGCACTGTATCAAAAGCGTCGTTTCCTGCGATATGATCTATATCTGCGTGCGTGTTAATCAACTGCAGCGGAAGATCAGTAAGAGATTCTGCTATTTCCTTTGCATTTTTAGTAG
>JAJQGR010000191.1 GCA_021200345.1 Lachnospiraceae bacterium
TGAGCGCCGGTCCCACCAGCTCATAGACCAGTACGGAGAACAGTACCACGCTGCGCACCATGGCGCCATCCGCCAGGTTCTGGGCAGTCATCGCCATGCCAAGAGCCACGCCCGCCTGAGGCAGAAGAGTAATACCAAGATGCTTTGTAATCTGGGGTGCGCATTTGGTAGCTGCGCAGCTGGTATAGGCACCCATATACTTTCCCACCGAACGGCTGATAATATACAAAATTCCTACCAGAAGCACCAGCGGATTGGATAAAATCGACAGATTCAGCTCCGCGCCGGACAGTACAAAAAACAGCACAAACAGCGGCGCCGTCCAGCTGTCTACTCTTGCCATCAGCTCTTCGGAAAAATCGCAGATATTACAGAACAGAGTCCCTGTCATCATGCAGACCAGCAGCAATGAGAAGCCAATCTTCACACCGCCCACCTCAAACTCCGCCATGGAAAGACCTACTGTCAGCAGCACAAAGCCGATGGAGATGGACAGACGCTTACTGCGGGAGTGGAAAAACCGCTCCACCCAGAACAGGGCCAGCCCGCTTACGGCGCCAAGCGCCAGGGAAAGCACAATTTCAATCACCGGTTCCAGAATAATGGTCTTCAGGCTGACCACGCCGCTCTCCAGCGCCACGGCGATACCATAGGAAGCGGAAAACAGCACCAGGCCCACCGCGTCATCAATAGCCACCACCAGAAGCAGCAGCCTGGTCAGCGGACCGTCCGCCTTGTATTGACGCACTACCATCAGAGTGGCCGCGGGCGCTGTCGCCGCCGCAATTGCGCCAAGAGTAATGGCCGAAGACAGAGAAATCACGTCCGGCCGGATAAAATGCAACGCCGCAAGCACCACATCCACCAGCGCTGTGGTAACCACCGCCTGAACGATACCTACAGTAATAGCCTGTTTTCCCATCGTCTTTAACTGGCTTAAACGAAACTCATTGCCGATGGTAAAGGCGATGAACCCCAATGCCACCTGACTGAACAGATCCAGCTCCTCCACCAGTTCCTCCGTTGGGAAACCCAGGCCCTCAATCCCCAGTCTCCCAATGCAGTAAGGCCCCAGGATCAGCCCTGCCACCAGATAAGCCGTAACTGCCGGCAGATTCAGCTTTTTGGCAATACGGGACATCATCAGTCCCCCAACTAAGCACACAGAAAGACTCACTAACACTGTCATAATAAACGATCACTCCTCCCCGCTGCGGCTGACGGATTAATCCATGAAGCTTCCGGAACACCCTTCAGGTCATTCCCTATTCACAGCCGATCAAATTTCAACAGTACATTATCACACTTCCCCATGGAACGCAATAAACAAACTGTCAAAAAATCCCCCATATTCAATGGAAATTTGCGTTTAAATGCGAATGAAACAAAAAAACAGGGCACACCCGAAAGTATGCCCTGTTCCTTTCCCTTTTTGATGCGAATACTACTCCGCTCCCTCCAGAATATTCAGAGATTTCTGACACCTGTCCTCCAATGTGTAGGTCTTAAAAGACATCCGGTTAACACGCACTGCATCCATATTATCCTTCAACTCCGCGATCTTCACCTTGGTAGCCAGAGGATTCATCGCCAGATCCTCTATGTAGTCAAAGTATTTCACCGCATTGCCCTTGGTCAGATCCTCTACGGCAGTGATGACTTTTCTGGAAAATCCCGCGTCCTTCAGGTCGTAAACCTTTACTTCAGAGTCCTCCAGAATATCGTGCAGCAGCGCGACAATCTGCTCTTCCTCCGTGTCCATGGCGGCCATCACACGATACGCATGATTCTTGTAGGGTTCACCGTTCTCGATTCTGTCCCCGTACGCCTGCTCCACCATTGATTTCGCCTTTTCCAGTAAAATACTCATAACTCTTCACCTTCCTCATGACATATTCTATACCCTTTTGACGGCGCCCACCAAGGAGCACGATCACATGATACCTCATTGTAACATATTTTTAGAATTTTGTATGTATTATTTTAAAAAATAATCTTTTCATTATGCCATTTTGTGAAAAATTACCTAATAATAAGCTTTTCAAATAGCACTTTTTCCTGTAAAATATGGGGAAATAGTTCTCCAAGGAGATTTCCCCATGAAAAACAAACTGAAACGCTTTCTCGCCATCATCGGAATCCTTCTGCTGGCTGCCATGTATCTGATTACCCTGGTGCTGGCCGTTATCCAGACTGAAGAAACCCGGAATCTTTTTTACGGCTTTGTACTGCTGGATATCGCTGTACCCATCATTCTCTGGATCCTGAACTTTTTTCTGCAGCACTTCGGCAAAGACAGATAAATTCAGCGGATTACACTGCCTCCAGCGCGATCTTCATCATATTGGTAAAGGTCTTCTGCCGCTGTTCGGCCGTGGTAATCTCAGGACTGACAAAACTGTCGGAAATGGTCAGCAGACAGGCCGCCTTTTTCCCGGTAACCGCCGCGTTATGGAACAGCGCAAAGCTCTCCATCTCCACCGCGACGCAGCCGTGTTCTTCCCGGATTTTTTCCCAGTAGGTGGGTTTTGCATCCGTCGGTTTACGATAAAATACATCGCTGGAATGAATCGGCTTTTCAATCACCGGAATATTCAGCCGACTGGCGCTCTCCCGCAGGGCGTCGTTCAGCTCCTGTGAGGGATAGGTGGTGTCCTGATCGTAGCCGGACTGCACATACGCGAAGGAAGACTCGCTGTATGCCGCCGTGGCCAGCACCACGTCATACACCTTCGCCTCCTTACTATAGCTTCCCGCGCTGCCAATGCGGATAATATTGTCCACATCATACTCCGTGAACAGCTCATAGGAATAAATGCCGATGCTGGGCATTCCCATCCCGCTTCCCATCACTGTCACCGTTTTTCCCTGATAGGTGCCCGTAAATCCGAGCATTCCCCTCACGCCATTGATCTGCGTCACATTCTCCAGAAAGGTATCCGCGATAAACTTCGCCCGAAGCGGATCTCCCGGCATAAGCACGGTCTTCGCGATCTGACCCTTTTGAGCCTCATTGTGTGGTGTTGACATATTCATTTCCTCCTTAAACTGTGAAATCAATTAAAGTACTTCCCGGATGGTACCGCCTCCCAGCACCAGCTCCCCGGCGTAAAGCACTACAGACTGCCCCGGCGTCATGGCGCGCTGAGGGGCATCAAAGTCCAGCCGCAGTCTGCCATCCTCTAAAAGCCTTGCCGAAGCCCTCTGCTCCTTTGCGTGATAACGGGTACAGACACTGACCCTCATTTCTTCCGGCAGGATATCAAAGGGAATCCAGTTCAGTTCATCCGCAATCAGATGAGAGTAAAAAAGCGCGCTCTCCCCTCCCACCGTCACGGTATTCTCCGCCATATTTTTAGCGCAGACATAGACCGGCTCTCCCATAGCAAGGCCCAGCCCCTTTCTCTGCCCCAGAGTGTAGCACACTGCTCCCCTGTGCCGTCCCACCACGCTGCCTTCTTCGTTCAGAAAATCGCCGGGCACAAGCTTTCTTCCCGTGTATTCCTCCATAAACGACCCGTAATCCCCCTCCGGCACAAAGCAGATATCCTGACTGTCACGCTTGTGGGCGTTGACAAAACCCTTTTTCTCAGCAATCCGACGCACCTGCTCCTTGGTCAGTTCCCCCAGCGGAAAACGGACATGGGCTAACTGCTTTTGCGTCAGCATGTAAAGCACATAGCTTTGATCCTTGGAGGCGTCCCGCCCTTTTTTTAACAGAAAGCGGCCATTCTCCTGCTCCACGCGGGCGTAATGCCCGGTAGCCACATATTCGATTTCCTTTTGCGCCGCGTATTCCAGCAAATGCTCAAACTTCATATAACGGTTACAGTCAATACAGGGGTTGGGAGTGCCGCCCTCCTCATAGGTGCGGATAAATTTTCCGATAATCTGCGTCTGAAATTCCTCAGTATAATCCAGCACCTCAAAGGGAATATCCAGGTCAAAGGCCACCTCGGCGGCGTCCTCAATATCTCTTTGCGAGCAACAGGTATGAAACTGACTGCGGCCTATATCCCCGTTTCGATAAAGCCGCATGGTCACACCCAGGCAATCATAGCCCTGCTCCAATAAAAGACAGGCCGCCACAGAACTGTCCACACCTCCGCTCATAGCGATCAATGCTGTGTTTTTCATTCACGATCCTCATGATTTTCCTGTAAATGTTTCCTCAAATTTTGCGGTTGATAACAACAGGGAAATCTCTTATAATAAAGTTAATTTTCACGCTGTCAGGAGGAAACAAATGGAAACGCTCAAAAAAATTTTCAATTTCCAGTTTGGCCGCAGGCTCATCGCAATCTTATCCATCATTGCTCTGATCATCCTTCTCATTCCCGTTCTGCGGCTGATGCTTTACACCGCTCCCTGGTACGACGATTACAACTACGCCCTGACCTCCCGCAATTACTGGCTGGAAACCCACAGTCTTTTCTACGTGCTGAAAGGTGCTTTCAGCACCGCGCAAACCATGTGGTACGCCTGGCAGGGAACCTTTTCCTCTATCTTTTTTATGGCGCTGATGCCGGCTCTCTGGGGAGAGGAATATTATCTTCTGGGTCCTCTCTTTATTCTCATCATGCTGGTAAGCGGCTCCTGGGTTTTAACCGGCGTCACATTAAAGAGACTCTTTGGCGCCCAACGCCTGGACCGGCTTCCCCTGCAGGCCATTG
>JAJQGR010000235.1 GCA_021200345.1 Lachnospiraceae bacterium
AGACAGACTGGCACACTACATTGAAAAATATGGCGATGAGTTTGCCATGTATGACAGGCTTTCCGAGGATAACAAAGCGGTTGTGAGAGCTGTTCTCAATACGCTCTCCAAAGCGAAAGCGGAAGACGAAACAGACCAGACAGAAAATCAAACGAATGAACGGGACAGCCTATGACCCAAAAGCCTTTTGCCGGGCGGAGGAAAATCCGCCGCGGCAGGGGCTTTTTATTTTTTTTGAGTGATTTTAACCGGTTCGAGGGGGCGGTTTTGATCAATTTTGAACAGGAAGAATAAACAGGCGACTTGAAAATTCTGTGGAATTAGAGTAAGATATATGGGTATGTGCCGATTATTATCAAAATGGTCAGGAGGGATTCATTATGAAGCTGAATATTACCTGTATTCCGGGCGACGGTATTGGTCCGGAGATTGTGACTCAGGCGAAAAATGTGCTGAATGCCATAGCTGATCAGTATGGTCATGAAATGTGTTTTACAGATATTCTCATGGGAGGAGCGTCTATTGACGCCTGCGGGGAGCCTCTGACCAAAGAGGCCATTGATCAGGCCCAGGCGGCGGACGCGGTTTTGATGGGCTCCATTGGGGGCAATACCTCTACCTCTCCCTGGTATCAGCTGCCGCCTGAGAAACGGCCGGAAGCTGGTCTTCTGAGACTGCGTAAGGCTTTAAATCTGTTTGCCAATCTGCGTCCGGCCATTCTGTATCAGGAGCTTAAGGCGGCCTGTCCCCTGAAAGAGGAGATCAGTGCGGCCGGTTTTGATATTATGATCATGAGAGAGCTGACAGGCGGCCTGTATTTTGGAGAGAGAAAAACAGTGACGGAGAATGGAGTGCGTAAGGCCATTGACACTCTGACATATGATGAGAATGAGATCCGCAGAATTGCCGTCAAGGGCTTTGAGATTGCCCGCAAGCGCAGAGGAAAGGTGACCAGCGTGGACAAGGCCAATGTGCTGGATTCCTCCAGGCTGTGGAGGAAGGTTGTGGAAGAGGTGGCGGCAGATTATCCGGATGTGACCCTCTCCCATATGCTGGTGGATAACTGTGCCATGCAGCTTGTGAAGGATCCGGCGCAGTTTGACGTGATTTTGACGGAGAATATGTTTGGGGATATTCTTTCCGATGAGGCCAGTATGGTGACCGGCTCCATCGGGATGCTGGCCAGTGCCTCCCTGAATGATACAAAGTTTGGGCTGTATGAGCCCAGCCATGGCTCCGCTCCTGATATTGCGGGGCAGGATATTGCCAATCCTATAGCTACTGTTTTAAGCGCCGCCATGATGCTTCGCTACAGCTTTGATCTGGACAGGGAAGCTGACGCGGTGGAGGCCGCCGTACAGGCGGTTTTAAGAGAAGGGTACAGGACGGCAGATATTATGTCGGAGGGCTGCACGCTTGTGAGCTGCTCTCGGATGGGCGCTCTTTTAGCGGAGAGGATCAAGGGATGACTGCGAAAAAAGCGTATTCCCGCATGGGCTTTTTGTACCTGATATTTTCACTGGTTGTGCTGGGGATCCAGATGGTACTGAGCCTGGTTCTTTACACATATTTCCCGGTACTTTATGACGACTACGCGTTTCTGATGATGCTTTCCAGCCTGTCTTTATACGGGGTGGGATTATTGCTACTCCCGCTGGGGGCGAAGCTGTCAGTGAAGGAGAGAACGGTACCTGAGAAGCACTCCATGAAATTCACGGAGCTTTTGCAGGCTTTCTGTGTGACTTACCTGATTGTGGCTGTTTCCAATCTGGTGGGCCAGTTCATCATCGGCTTTCTGGAAACGCTGACAGGTTCCGTAATTGTCAATCCGGTGGATGATATGGTGGACAATATGGGGCCAGTGCTCTTACTGATTCTTACAGGACTGGTCGCGCCGGTATTTGAGGAATGGTTTTTCCGCAAAATTCTGGTGGACCGGCTGCTGATATACGGAGAGGCGGCGGCCATCCTGATTTCCGGGCTGATGTTTGGCCTGTTTCACGGCAATCTGGATCAGTTCTTTTACGCCTTTGCCATCGGGGCCTTTTTTGCCTGGATCTATATCCGCACCGGAAAGGTTCGTTATGTCATGATCCTCCATGGCCTGCTGAATATTTTTTCTTCCGTAGTATTGAGTCAGCTGCTTAATCTGGCTGATCTGGACGCCTTTTACGCGGCGGCCTCTGATACGATGGAGATGTTTCGATATTGCCTGGAGAACCCGGTGGAAGTTTCCGCACTGGTGATCGCAGAGGGACTGGTATACTGTATCATGATTGTGGGTCTGATTTTTGTGATTCGGGGGAAAAAGAGATTTTTCCTGAAGCCCCAGGCACAGCAGCCCGCTGAGGGCGGTCAGATGAAAACAGCGCTTCTGAATGCGGGAATGGTCAGCTTTATTGTATATTCCGTGGGTTATATTGTGGTAGAAACAATCATGGAGATGGTCTGACTGAATAGGGAAAGCTGTTATACCTGATAAACGTAATAAGTAAGCCAGTCTGGATACAGCCAAAGCAAGTGATAGATTATGGAAAGGACAGATAAAAATATGAGAAGTGACAGTGTAAAAACAGGAGCCGCCCAGGCTCCTCACAGAAGTCTGTTAAACGCTCTGGGGATGACTGAAGAGGAGAGAAAACGCCCGCTGATCGGTATTGTCAGCTCCTACAATGAGATCGTGCCGGGACATATGAATCTGGATAAGATCGTGGAAGCGGTCAAGCTGGGGGTGGCCATGGCGGGAGGAACGCCTGTGGTGTTTCCGGCCATCGCTGTCTGCGACGGGATTGCCATGGGACATGTGGGAATGAAGTATTCCCTGGTCACCAGGGACCTGATCGCGGATTCCACGGAATGTATGGCTATGGCTCACGGCTTTGACGGCCTGGTGTGCGTGCCCAACTGCGATAAGAATGTGCCCGGTCTTTTGATGGCCGCGGCCAGAGTGAATATTCCGACGATTTTTGTCTCCGGCGGTCCCATGCTGGCCGGTCATGTGCATGGGCACAAGACCTCCCTTTCCTCCATGTTTGAGGCAGTGGGCGCTCAGGCTGCGGGTAAGATTTCCATGGAGGAGCTGACCTATTATGAGGAAAATGTCTGCCCCACCTGCGGATCCTGCTCGGGTATGTATACGGCAAACTCCATGAACTGCCTGACAGAAGCCATCGGCATGGGGCTGCGCGGCAACGGCACCATTCCGGCGGTGTATTCCGAGAGAATCCGTCTGGCCAAGCATGCCGGCATGCAGATCATGGAGCTGGTGGAGAAGGATATCCGGCCCCGCGATATCATGACGGAAAAGGCGTTTATGAATGCGCTGATTGTGGATATGGCTCTTGGCTGTTCCACCAATACCATGCTGCACATTCCGGCTATCGCTCACGAGGCCGGGGTGGAGATCAATCTGGATATCGCCAACGCGCTGTCAGAGAAGACACCGAACCTGTGCCATCTGGCGCCGGCGGGTCCCACCTATATGGAGGATCTGAATGAGGCGGGCGGTGTGTACGCGGTGATGAAAGAGCTGACAAAGCTTGACTTGCTTTCCACCGATCTGATTACCTGCACGGGTAAGACAGTGGGTGAAAATATTGCAAATGCGGTCAATCAGGATACCAGTATTATCCGTACTGTGGAGAACCCTTATTCTGCGACTGGCGGTATCGCTGTGCTGAAGGGCAATCTGGCGCCGGACGGCAGCGTAGTCAAGAGAAGCGCTGTTGTTGAGGAAATGATGGTGCATACCGGTCCGGCCAGAGTCTTTGACTGTGAGGAGGACGCCATTGAGGCGATCCGCGGAGGAAAGATTGTGGAGGGCGATGTGGTGGTGATTCGCTATGAGGGACCCAAGGGCGGTCCGGGCATGAGAGAAATGCTTAATCCCACCTCTGCTATCGCTGGTATGGGACTGGGGTCATCGGTGGCGCTGATCACGGACGGACGGTTTTCCGGCGCTTCCAGAGGCGCCTCCATCGGACATGTTTCCCCGGAGGCGGCGGTGGGAGGACCCATTGCCCTGGTCAAAGAGGGAGACCTGATTTCCATTGATATTCCCGCCAATACACTGAATGTGCTTGTGTCCGACGAAGAGTGGGAAGAGAGAAAGAAAAACTTTGTACCAAAAGAAATGCCTCCTGTGACGGGGTATTTGAAGAGATACAGGGAGCTGGTGACCAGCGGCGTAAACGGCGCGATCTTAAAGCTTCCCAATGAGTAAATCCTAATAAGTAAAGGAGAGGGGAAAATGCAGCTGAATGGATCACAGATCATTGTACAATGTTTAAAAGAGCAGGGGGTGGATACGGTTTTCGGTTATCCGGGCGGCGCGATTTTAAACGTCTATGATGAGTTATATAAACATCCGGAGATCACCCATATTCTGACCAGCCATGAGCAGGGAGCCAGCCACGCGGCTGACGGATACGCCAGGGCTACGGGCAGGGTTGGAGTGTGCATTGCCACCTCCGGTCCGGGCGCTACCAATCTGGTAACCGGGATTGCCACGGCGTTCATGGATTCCATACCGGTAGTGGCGATTACCTGCAATGTGGGCGTCTCCCTTCGGGAAAGGATTCGTTCCAGGAAATCGATATCGCCGGGATTACCATGCCGATTACGAAACGCAGCTTTATCGTCAAGGATTTGAAAGAACTGGCTTCCACCAT
>JAJQGR010000284.1 GCA_021200345.1 Lachnospiraceae bacterium
TAAGGAGGAGCTGATCGATCTGGTAAAGAATATGTTCCGGCCCCATGTGGTGATTGACAGATGTAAAGGGGAGATCACGGATGTAACTGTCATCAGCGGCGTCGGCCTTTTTGTGAAATTTCTGGTAGGGCACGATACCACCGCTTTAGAGCATTCAGTAAGTATTGTGTTCCACATGCCGAAGAAATGGAATACCATTGTGGAAGTGGTTCTCGTGGAGCCCACAAAAGAGCCGAAAATTTCTGTCAGCTATGAGGAGGATGTGATGGATGTGGAAATGTACTCCTTCCTCAATAAAAGCGAAGCCTCCGCTTATGACAATACTTACGAAAGCGAGAATGGCGTCTACGGCATTTCTCTGACAGGGGAATGGGTATTTCCGATCAGCGGTGTTGTCTTTCCTGTGAAGAGGAGGCCACAGGAAATGAATTAGGATTACAGGCGGCTTATGAAAAATAGGCTGCCTTATTTTTTTCGTAGGTTTCGTGAAGGATACCGGAGACATAAGCACCCATGTGCTTTCTGGTTTCCTTGTCAAGGGTGCTCATGTCAATGGGCTTTCCGTATTCCACTACCACGTGGGCGCTTTTGATGAAGGGCTTGTGATCCTCGTAGATGGCGTGAGAATTGACAAATGTCACCGGAACGATGGGCGCGCCGCTTTTCTCCGGAATCTTGAAGCTTCCCTCCTTGAATTCCATGAACGTATCGGGAGTCTTATTACGTGTTCCCTCCGGGAAGATATAGATGGAAATGCCCGCTTTTACTTCCTTGATAGCGGTCAGGATGGACTTCATGCCATCCTTGATATTATCCCGGTTCAGGAAGACACATTTTCCGCGGAGCATCCACAGATTCAGCAGAGGGATTTTACTCATGCTGTCCTTGGCCACGAAGCCGGTCGGCCCCGGCACCCGGGTATAGCCGATGACCACGTCATAATAGCTGGTGTGATTGCCGATGTAGACCACAGGACGGTCCTTTGGTACATTCTCCTCTCCCAGAACAGTCAGCTTCGTGCCGCTGAAAAACAGCGTGCCGCGCAGAACCCACTGTATCATGTGGAGGCTGATCAGGTCGATTTTTTCCGGGTATTTTTTGTGCAGAAAGTGAAAGACGATCAGAACGGGGATCGTGAAAATCAGGTATAGAACGATGAGCAATAAAACGAGAATGGTTCGTATCATGGCGGAGATCATCCTTTCAAAACATAAAACCAGTATAAACGCTTCATGTGGAAAAAGCAACGATTTTACCTATATTTTCCGCGGAGGGGATTTTCCATCATTTTTATAAATATGAATAGGAGTCCTGACGAAACGCATATAATTTATCAAAACCGCGGAGTTTGGAAACTGTGAGTGCAAGAAAAAAATGGAAAAGCAGAATGATTTTGCTGGCCGGATGCGCTTTTGCGGCGGTATTTTTGACAGCCTGCAGCGTATCGGAGGTGAATTCCGGAGCGGGGGAGAAGGTGGAAGACCTGGAATATATGATTCTGGACGAAGACCGGATCCCGGAGGAGCTTATGCCGTTGATTGAGGAGCGGTATGAGGAGGCTTTTCAGATGACCTATACGGACAACGAATATCTGTATGTGTGCATTGGCTACGGCAGGCAGGAGAACAGCGGGTACACCATTGTGGTAAATGATTTTTTCCTTGGGGAGAACGGGGTGTTGGTGGATACGACTCTGATTGGGCCGACGGCCGGGGAGGAGCGGATCCGTGAGCCCCAGTACGCGTACATTGTGCTGCGGACGGAGGCGCTTGAGGAGGAGACGCCGATGTACTGGAAGTGAGATTCTTTTTCTGTACATTTTAACAAAAAGGTTGTACACTGTAACTGTTTGGGCAGCGGCTTTCAAACAGGGAACTTTCCGCAGAATGCATGACAAAAAGGCGCCGAAGGGAAAAGCCGCCGCAAAAAATACGGGAGAACAGCTTTTATGCTTCTGATACAAAACGTAACAGTCATCGACCCGGGGAGCGGAACACAGACGCTGGGAGATATCCTGATTGCAGGGGATAAAATACAAAAGATCGCTCCTGTAATCGAGCCGCCAGCGGGCGCGGAGATTCTTGACGGCAGCGGCCTCTGCGCGGGGCCGGGGCTTGTAGATGTGCACGTACATTTCAGGGATCCGGGCCTGACTTATAAGGAAGACATTCTGACCGGCGCGGCCGCGGCCGCGGCCGGCGGCTTTACCACGGTGGTGATTATGGGGCACACGGAGCCGGCCAACCACACCGTTGGGTCGGTGCGGTATTTTCAGAATAAAGGCAGAGAAACAGGCATCCATGTGGAAACCTGTGGTACGGTTACGGTGGGAATGCAGGGAAAGAAACTGACAGATATGTCAGAGTTAAAGGAGGCCGGTGCGGTCGGTTTTACCGACGATGGCGTGCCCTTAATGGATGAAGAGCTTACGCTGGCAGCCATGGAGAAAACGGCCAGGCTGCATGTCCCCATCAGCTTTCATGAGGAAAATCCCGCATATATTGCCAATAACGGTGTGAACCGCGGGAAAGCGTCGGATCATTTCGGCATTGACGGGTCGGACAGGCAGGCGGAGATCAGCATGATTGAGCGGGATATCGGGCTGGCGGTTCAGACCGGCTGCTGTATGGATGTCCAGCACATCAGTACGAAAGAGGGCGTGGATCTGATTCGCAGAGCCAGGCAGGAGCATCCCGGTATCGATGTTCACGCGGAGGCCACGCCGCATCACATTGCGCTGACAGAGGACGCAGTAATCGAACACGGTCCTCTGGAAAAAATGAATCCGCCGCTGCGGACGACAATGGACAGGCTTGCCATTGTGGAGGGACTGGTGGACGGTACCATTGATCTGATTGCCACGGATCACGCGCCCCACAGCGTGGAGGAAAAAGCAAAGCCTCTGACAGAAGCACCCAGCGGCATTATTGGGCTGGAAACGGCGCTGGCGGTGTGCATTACGGAATTGGTGGAGCCGCATTATCTTTCCCTCTGCCAGCTGATGGAAAAGATGGCATATAACCCGGCGCGGATGTATCACCTGGATCGCGGATACCTGGCTGAGGGCGGCCCGGCGGATGTGGTGCTCTTTGATCCGGCGGAGAGCTTTGTGGTGGGAGAACATTTTCACTCGAAAGCAGTGAATTCACCGTTCATCGGGCAGGAATTGAAAGGCGTGGTCAGGTACACTATCTGTGATGGGAAAATCGTATATGAGAATCTTACAGATCCGGGAATATAAAAACATGGGGAGGAGTCAAT
Organism: Lachnospiraceae bacterium; assembly: GCA_021200345.1. Classification (GTDB taxonomy): domain Bacteria; phylum Bacillota; class Clostridia; order Lachnospirales; family Lachnospiraceae; genus RGIG6307. The sequence continues at coordinate 3,262 of JAJQGR010000284.1, forward strand.
GAAGAAACTTCTGAAATATCTGAAAGAATATAAAAAGGAGAGCATACTTGCCCCCCTTTTTAAAATGCTGGAAGCCAGTTTTGAACTTTTGGTGCCCCTTGTTATGGCGCAGATCATCGATACGGGCATCAAAAACGAGGACATCAGCTATATTTTGCGTATGGGCGGCATTCTGGTGCTGCTGGCGGTTGTGGGGCTGACCTGTTCTCTGACAGCTCAGTATTTCGCGGCCAAGGCGGCGGTGGGTGTTTCCACTTCCCTTCGAAATGACCTTTTCCGTCACATCCAGACGCTGTCCTACACAGAGCAGGACGTGGTCGGCACGGCCACGCTGATTACCCGCATGACCAGCGATGTGAATCAGGTGCAGTCGGGCTTAAACCTGGCGTTGCGTCTTTTGCTGCGTTCTCCGTTTATCGTGCTGGGTGCCATGATCATGTCTTTCACGGTCAATGTGAAAGCAGCCATGACATTTCTGATCACGATTCCATTGCTGTGTCTGGTGGTCTTCGGCATTATGGCCATCAGCATGCCTTTGTATAAAAAGGTGCAGCAGCAGCTGGATCAGGTGACCCGCACCACCAGAGAAAATCTCACCGGCGTGCGCGTCATCCGCGCGTTCAACCGCCAGGAGGCGGAGACGAAGCGCTTCAAAGAGGAAAATGGTCTTCTGGTGCAGTCTCAGGTCTTCGTTGGTAAAATTTCCGCTCTGATGAACCCCATCACCTACGTGATCATTAACCTGTCTATTGTGGCCGTCATCTGGATTTCCGGCAAACAGGTCAGCCTCGGCGTGCTGACCCAGGGCGAGACCGTGGCGCTGGTCAACTACATGTCCCAGATTCTGGTGGAGTTAATCAAGATGGCCAATCTGATCGTCTCCATGTCCAAGGCCTTTGCCTGCGCCAACCGAATCAGCGCGGTAATGGATATTGAGCCCAGCATTGTGGGCGGGACGTTTGAGGGAAGCAAGGACATGGCGGCAGTCGGAGTGTCAGGAGATCGCGATCCTGCAAAAGCCATCACCCCCTGCGTCTCTTTCCGCGATGTCTTCTTCCGCTACAAAAACGCCAAGGAAGACTCCCTGGAAAACATCGACTTCGACGTGCAGCCCGGTCAGACCGTGGGCATCATTGGCGGCACCGGCTCCGGCAAGAGCTCTGTGGTTAATTTAATTCCCCGCTTTTACGATGTGCGGGAAGGGCAGGTTCTGGTGGATGGTACCGACGTGCGCGAGTACACGCTGGACGCCCTGCGGGATAAAGTGGGCGTCGTACCGCAGAAATCCGTTCTCTTTAAAGGAACCCTGAAGGAAAATATGTGCTGGGGCAAAAAGGACGCCACGGAGGAGGAAATCTACCAGGCGCTGGATACCGC
>JAJQGR010000314.1 GCA_021200345.1 Lachnospiraceae bacterium
GTCAGCATCTTCATGCATTTCATGACATCCGCGTCATCCACGTTTCTCCAGTACTGGTAAAACTCAAAGGGACTGGTCTTTTCCGGCTCCAGCCACACCGCGCCCTTCTGGGTTTTACCCATCTTCTTGCCTTCGCTGTTGAGTAACAGGGTGATAGTCATGGCATAAGCGTCCTCGCCCTCCTTTTTACGGATGAGCTCCGTGCCCGCCAGCATATTGGACCACTGGTCGTCGCCGCCAAACTGCATGTTACAGCCGTAATTATTGTGCAGATGCCAGAAATCGTAGGCCTGCATGATCATGTAATTAAATTCCAGGAAGCTCAAGCCTTTCTCCATGCGCTGCTTATAGCACTCCGCCCGCAGCATGTTATTGACCGAAAAACAGGCTCCCACATCCCTCAGCAGATCAATATAATTCAGATTCAGCAGCCAGTCCGCGTTGTTGACCATGATGGCTTTGTCTTCACCAAACTCAATGAAGCGTTCCATCTGTTTTTTAAAGCAGTCACAATTATGCTGAATAATCTCCGGCGTCATCATGGAACGCATGTCGCTGCGCCCGGACGGATCACCAATGTAACCCGTGCCGCCGCCGATCAGCACTACCGGCTTGTTGCCCGCCATCTGCAGACGTTTCATCAGGCACAGCGCCATGAAGTGTCCCACATGCAGTGAATCAGCTGTGGGGTCAAAACCGATATAAAATCTCGCCCCGCCGTGATTGATCAAATCGCGGATTTCCGCTTCGTCCGTTACCTGCGCGATCAGACCTCTGGCCTGCAGTTCCTCATAAATTCCCATAGTTTTACTCTCCTTATCATTTTATTTTACGTTCAGCAGCATTTCACCGCTATTTTCTCATGCGGCAGATGATCATACTGCCCTCTGAAATCAATATCCTTATCCTTCGTGGCCGCGATCGCCGTCCGCGGATGCTGGTTCGTCAGCCCCGTCAGGAAGTAAGAGGTGTTATAGCCCCACTTCACACCGTGATCCTTTAAGGGGATCATCTCATTTTCCACCAGATCCAGCGCCGGCTCAATATGATATTTCTCCCCGTTGAAATATCCTAACAGCGCCTCCAGGTGGCAATTGCCCGCGCCTCTTCCCATACCATAGGCGGACCCATCCAGCATCCTGGCCCCGGCGTTCAATGCCTCAATGGTATTGGCGAAGGCGCACTGCTGATTATTATGGGCATGGATGCCCACCATTTTGCCCGCGGGAAGCAGCTGCTCCCCAAACAGGCGCACCAGCTCCCGCACCTGCTCCGGATACAGCGAACCGTAGCTGTCCACCACATAAGCGCCCATAATCGGGGACTGCACCATCATATGCACGGCCTCTTTAATCTGCGGCAGCGTGTAATTGGAAACCGCCATCAGATTACAGGTTACCTGATAACCCTGCCTGTGCACATACTCCACCATCTCCATGGCTTCTTTCATGGTGTCGATATAAGTGGCCACCCGGATCAGGTCCACCGGGCTCTCCGCCTTTGGGTGAATATCATGCAGATAATCACAGCGCCCTACGTCCACCATAATGGAAATTTTCGGAGCTTTTCCTCCCACAACCAGGTCCCCAACCGCGGCCCGGATGTCCTCATCTGAAGTAAATTTCCACTTTCCATATTTCGCAGGATCAAACTGCTTTTTATCCGCACGATAGCCAAACTCCATATAGTCCACGCCGGCGGCCGCATTCGCGCGGTAGATCTCCCGCACAAATTCATCCTCAAAGTGATGGTCGTTGACCAGCCCGCCGTCCCGCAGCGTGGCGTCTAAAATCAGCACATCCTGCCAGTTGTTCATTATCATTTCCTCCTCTTTCACTGATGATTGTAAAAAACCGATTGTTCTCGCCCTTTTATAATAAAAAAATCCCCTGCCCCGATCGGGACAGAGGACGAATCATCGCGGTACCACCTCTGGTTCGGACGCTCCTCACGAAGCATCCCTCATGGTGTGCCATCACACACCGTGCGCTGTATTGGGCGCCCCCATCTTATCCTACTTTGCTCAAAATCCATACGAATTGAAAGCAGTTCAGACAGCGGCTTGGGAATGTATTCCATCAAATTCATTTGAAGCCTCGCACCGCCCGGCTCCTCTCTGATAAACTACCAATGATGTACTTGTTTCCGTCATTGCCTTGTCATATTCTCAACGTTGTTAGGGTATCACAAATGATTTTGAATGTCAACCCCGAAAATGAGAGCATTTTACGACAAATTTAATAAAATTTTTACAGAATAGTCGATATATAGACTCCAATTTACAATTTTTGTGGTATTCTATCTATAGGGCTGCAAGATCAGCTACTAAAATAGAAGGAGACCCATCATTGGACGCGGAGCTTAAGCTTATACTGACTTCCGCGAATGAGAAAACACAGTACGATACTTATGCGAAAAATCTGCTGTCACAGAAATGCGTGTTAGCCTGCATTCTGACAGCGGTAGTGGATGAATTCAAAGGGATGACGCCCAGGGAGGCGGAGCGCTACATTGAGGGAAAGGTCCATATAGGGGAAGTGCCGGTGGATCCCGGAGTGACGAATGTAGAGCGGATGACCGTACGGCAGGAGGTTCATGCAGAGGATTTGGCGGTAAATGCAGGTACGGCAAACACGGGAAAGGCAAATGCCGAATTGGTAAACTCTGGACAGACAAACATCGGGCAACTACAGAGTGGAAATCGGATTGTAGGTCTCAACACCGTTCAACAGGAAATCAGCGAGGGCACAGTGGTCTTTGACATTCTCTTTTACGCCAGGCTGCGGGACGGACTTTCACAGATCATCATGAATCTGGAAGCGCAAAAGGATGAACCCTCCGCGTATTATATCGTGAACAGAGCTGTTTATTATGGGAGCAGACAGATTTCCTCCCAGAAAGAACGCGATTTCACCGGACGGAATTTTAATGATTTAAAGCAGGTCTACAGCGTATGGATCTGCATGAACATGGAAGAGTGTTCCTGGAACCACATCCATCTCACAGACAAGCCTCTTCTGGGACATCACCATTGGAGAGGGAACCTGAACCTTCTTAATATCGTGCTGCTTGGCATACCGAATGAAATTCCACAACAAAGAGCTGATTATACGCTGCATCGACTGTTATGTGCGTTATTCAGCATCGGATTGAACTGGGAGGAACGGGTTGCTATCCTGGAGAATGAGTATTTTATGGATACAAAGACTGAATTTGGAGAGGAGTTGAAGGAAATGTGTAATCTGAGTCAGGGAATTTTAGAGCAAGGCGAGTTAAAAAAGGCACAGGAGACCGCAGGCAAGCTACATTCCCTGGGGTGGGATGTCGGCAATATCGCGAAGCTGCTGGATTACCGCCCAGAACAGGTGCGCGAATGGCTGGGGATTGCGGCACGCAACTGATGAGTCACTTGGAGAATGCTGCAGATCCCTTTCAGATCGGCAGCATTCTTATTTTTTTAAGCATCCATCCCCGGATCACAGCCGCACAACCACATCCCGACCCAGATCCTGCAGCATCTTTCTGTCGCTTCGTATGGTAGCACAGGCCGCGGTCGTCAGCATGTTTCCGGTAATGGTCGCGTTTGCCCCGGCGCGAAAAGCCCGCTCCCCGTCATGGGACAGCAGCGCCCGCCCGGCCGCCAGCCGGATGTCCGCCTGCGGATTAATGTAGCGGAAAAAGGCAATCGTCCTCAGAATATCATCCTCTGTTAAAAGCGGCATTTTTTCCAGCGGCGTCCCCGCAATCGGCATCAACGCGTTGATCGGGATGGAATCTACACCGATTTCAGCCAGGCTCACCGCCATATCCAGCCGGTCTTCCCAGGTTTCACCCATGCCGATAATGCCGCCGGAACAGGCGTACATCCCCTCGGCCTTGACCTTTTTTAAGGTTGCGATCTTCATTTCATAAGTATGCGTGGTACAGATATTAGGGAAGTTGCGCCGCGAAGTCTCAATATTATGGTGATAACTGCTCACCCCGGCCTGATGCAGGCGATGCAGCTGTTCCTCATTGAGAAAACCCATGGACGCGCACAGGTCAATGTCGCACTCCCGTTTCATCGTCTCATATGTGTGAATGGCTTTCTCAAACTCCTCGCCCGTCAACGCCTTGCCCGCAGTCACAATGGAAAAACGATCTACGCCCTCCTGCTCATTCACCTTGCAGGCGGCAAGGATCTGGTCTTCCGGCAGAAAATCATAGATTTCACAGCTGGTATGATAATACGCCGACTGTGCGCAGTATTTACAGTCCTCCGGACAGCGCCCGCTTCTGCCGTTGATAATGGAGCACAAATCGGCCTTATTTCCCACAAACGCTTCCCGGATCCGGTCTGCGCCCGCGCAAAGCTCCTCCAGGTCGCAGGTGAGGAAGAAGGTCAGGTCGTCCTCCCGGGTGATTCTGCGTCCGTCTATGATTTCCTGTGCCAGCTCAGATGCGTTCATACTGCTTTCCTTTCCTATTTCATATATGCCGACAGCTCCAGACCATTTAAATGTACAGGTACCCTTGCCTGGGCAGATATTGACGACACTTTTATAATACGTTCGCTTTCGCCAGTCTTTTACGCACCTGCGGCCCCACCAGGATGCCGATCACCATTTTACAGATATCCACCAGAATAAACGGC
>JAJQGR010000197.1 GCA_021200345.1 Lachnospiraceae bacterium
GCGTAGATCTGATCGGCTACACGCCCTGGGGCTGCATTGACCTGGTCAGTGCTTCCACTGGTGAGATGGCCAAGCGCTACGGCTTCATCTATGTGGATTATCAGGATGACGGCACCGGCGACGGAGCCAGAAGCCGCAAGGATTCCTTCTACTGGTATCAGAAGGTGATTGCCACCAACGGCGAGGATCTGGCGTAAAACTGAGAAGATATGCACCGTGATCATTAAAACGGAGCATGACCGACAGTTTTTATCCGGCGAGGGCACAGTGAAATGTGCGGATGAAAATGAATTTGAGGGAAAACAGGCGGCAGTGGTTGAATAACCATAAGCCGCCTGTTTTTGCGTGGTGCGCCTGACGGCGTATGTTTTTAACTATTGGAAAGTTCATGTCTATAGCAGCGCCTAAAATGAACAGAATTGTCTATAATATGTACATGGCACCAGAAAAACAAATATTGCGCGTATTGCACTAAAATCGGGGGGGGGTAAAACGAAAAATTGTGCAAATTGACCAAATTTGCGCTTGACAGATGGTATCTGTGGTGATAATGTAAAGAAAGGATATCCAAATTTAATTGTTTTTGCAAAACAAGGCACAATTTGATGAAAAAGTACGAATTAAAAAGCGGAAGAAGTTAAATTTTCGCGGAAAGGTGGAAAAATGAAAAGAAGATTGTTGGCTGTTATGCTTGCAGGCATGATGGGGCTTTCTTTGTTGAGTGCATGCGGCAGCTCCAGCTCATCTGGCAGTTCCAGCAGTGAAACCAGCTCCAGCAGTGAAAGTGGATCTGCTTCTGAGAGCAGTGCAGAAGAAGATGCAGAAACAGTTGATGAAGTTGTCGTTGAAAAGCCGGAAACCATAACAGTCATGGTTGATGGCACAATATATACAGAAGACCATCATGGCAGTGAATTATGGGAAAAACTGGAAGAAATAACAGGAATTCATTTTGAAGTTACACAACCTGATCATTCCGCTTATTATGATGTGGTAGGACAGACAATCGCAAGCGGTGACTGGCCCGATGTTATGATTTTAAATTCCACTTATTATGCGGGATATGCTCAGGAGGGAGTACTGTGGGACATGACGGATGCGTACGAGGGATCAGCACTCCAGGAAAGAGTTGAAGCAGCAGGAAACAGTAGTGTTGTAGAGGGAATGAAGATAGATGGTCGCCTATATGGTATGCCGTTTGAACGTGGAAATGGCTGTATTACCTATGTAAAACAGTCATGGCTTGACTATGCCGGGCTGGAAGCGCCGACTACTTATGATGAATATATAGAGATGCTGACAGCATTTTCCACCGGAGACCCTGATGGTGATGGAATTGATGGAAATACATATGGTGTATCTGCGGCAGGTTTCATAAGCTCTGAGTCACCATATGTCAATTATCTGCCGGAATTTTATCAGGACGCATGGCCAAGCTTTTATCAGACAGATGATGGAACCTGGGTTGACGGTTTCACAGAGGATGCAATGAAAGAGGCGTTGCAAAGACTGTCATCCGCTTATGATGCGGGAATACTTGACCCGCAGTCCCTGGATCAGAAAACCTCTGATGCCAGAAACAAATTTTACAGTGATCAGTTTGGTACGTTTACTTATTGGGCCGGGACCTGGTGTCATGAACTCTCGATGATGCTTTCTACTAATGGATTAGATGATGATCTTGTAGCCCTTGCTCCGATTGCGGAAGTGCCATACTATTATGATCGTACATCCATCCCATGGTGTATTACAAGCACTTGTGAAAATCCGGAAGGTGTTTTCGAATATTTCATCTCCGCAATACTTGACGGGGGAGAAGTCGAAATCCTGTTTACCTATGGAGTCGAAGGAGTACATTGGAGCACAGAAGCAGAGACTCTTTTTGCCGGGACTGAAAATGAAGTCACCTATGAGGAGGGTGAATTTCATATGTTAGAAAATACGGCGAAACCTGGAACACAATATACTTCGGCTCATTTGGACCAAATGCTGGCAATCGTCCCGATCACGGATGATCCTGGAGCGGAATCAATATCGGATGAAGCACGGGAGGCCCAGGAAATTTTCAACGAAAATTCTAAAACGGTCACATTGGTTCCGTCTACAGATGCAATGACACAGTACAATGGAGATTTGACAACAAAGAAAAATGAATTAATCGCATTGGTAGTTACCGGACAGATGACAGTTGATGAAGCTTATGATGAATACGCGCAAGAGGCGCAGGCCTGGTCTGATTTGATTGTCGAGTCTTTGAATAACCAGTAAGCGGCACCGTGGTGATATGACCTGAAAATGCGAAACTGGGATTTTAAGAAAGGATATTAGTTGTGATTTACCCGGGCATGGTATTTAGCTGATTTAGAGCAGCCGTGCCCGGGTAAATGTTAAGGCATTGATCAAAGTGATTACGTGATATATAATGAGGCAAAGGAAGGGGGAGCGGATGTGGCACAACAAACAGGCACGCCTGAGGAGCAGGGAGTCCCGTCGGATGCGATAAAGAATCTTGTGATAAAGTTATCCGAGCACCAGCTTGCCATGCATAGCTTACTGATAGCAAGGCATGGTGTTCTGATTGCGGAAATATATTATAAACCGTACACAAAAGATACATTGCATCGGATGTATTCAGCTACAAAAAGCTTTGTTTCTTTGGCAATCGGCCTTTTAATTGAAGATGGAAAGTTAAGTCTGAACGATCATATATGCCAGTTCTTTCCTGAATATGTAAGTCCTCCATTGCATCCATGGCTTGAACAAATGACAATCGGAGATATGCTGCGGATGGAAACCTGCCACACAGAAGCAACTTTTCGCGAGGATGATGAGACATATAACTGGTCAGAAAGCTTTTTTAAAACATTACCGGCGAAACCGCCCGGAGCATTGTTTCAATATGATACTTCAGCAACCCATGTTTTAAGTGCGCTTGTTGAAAAAATGACAGGAAAGGAATTGATTGCTTTCCTCAGGGAGCGTTTCCTTGATGACATTGGGTTTAGCAAGCAGGCATGGATCATGAAGGATCCATACGGCGTCAGCAAGGGCGGAAGCGGTTTAATGGCATTACCACGCGATATGCTGAGAGTTGGACTGATGATTGCCGGCGAAGGGAGACATCCGGATGACTATGGAAAGAAAAACGGAAGAATTGTATATCCCCCTGCATATTTAAAAGAGGCAACCAGGCTGCAGACAACAACATGGATCAATCAATATACAGGATATATGTGCGGCTATGGTTATCAGTTCTGGATGCTCCCCAATGATGCCTATACAATGTTTGGTATGGCAGGCCAGGAGGTAATGGTTTTCCCAAAAGAGGACATCGTTATCGTAACCACAGCGGATACGCAGGAGGTTCCAAAAGGAAATGATGTTCTGTACAGCGATATAGTAACATGCCTGTTAGAACATATAGAAGATCAGCCACTACTCAGAACAGCCGATATGAAAGATTTCGCTGATTTCTGCAGCAGCCAGACGCTTCCTGTAATGCAGGGAATCAATGCTCCCTCAATGCAGGAACAGGTGAATGGCCGTCAGTTTGTTGTTGAAAATAAGGACAGCGGTTTCACCGGTCTGGAGCTGCATTTTTGTGATGATGAAGGGCTCTTTATATATCACAATACTTATGGTTCATTTAAGCTTCCGTTTGGCATGGGAGGCTTAAAAGAGTCAAAATTTTCACAGCATGGATGGAGAGCCGTCAGCTCAGGAGCCTGGCTCTCTGAAAGAGAATTTGCTATACATATTTGGGTTATTGATATAAAAATATCCTCCATTCAGGTTAAGTTTTCGTTTACGGATTCTGGCAGACTCACGGTGCTGATGAACAAAACGGAAAAGGGAACATTCCATGAATGGTCAGGAATATTAAATTGCAGTTTAAAATCTTATGAATAGAAAGGACTTAATAGCTCATGCAAAAAGTAATGCTTTGTAATGAAGACTTCAGCAGTTTCCCGATTGGAGAATTCCCTTATGATAGTGATCATTCCGCCATGGGTGAATATCAGTATGTTGAAGGGGGATGCCAGTGCAACGGATGGCTGGATCAGGTATACAATCATACATATAGGGGAGCCGGGCCGACATGGATTATTACTGAAAAAAACGGGAAACATTATATGGAAAGTATGCGGATTGAAAAAGGACGTCCGCACAGAATGTTTCCTACATTGGAAACAGGAAATCAATTCTGGCGGGATTACACGGTCAGTGTAGCAGTCAGAAGATTTTCACAAAAAGGTATGGCAGGGCTGGTATTTAACCTGAATCACAGTTGTGATACTCTTGTATTTTATTTAGAAGGGCATGATCGCGTTTGCGTATCATATCGCCATAAAGAAGAAGTCATCATTTTGAGGCAGGCGGATTATGCCCATAATTGTGATGATGAATACACCTTATGTGTGGTGCTTGATGGAGAAAAGGCAAATTTTTCGGTGAATGGGGTTTCGGTTTTTGAATTCGCTGATCCGTTATTCTCAAGAGGAGGAAAAGCCGGAATTTCTGCGGACTGTCCAACGGCATTTACAGATTTTATGGTCAGCGTAACCAAAG
>JAJQGR010000042.1 GCA_021200345.1 Lachnospiraceae bacterium
TTTTTACCAGCGGGAGATCCGCAAGGAGACGGCAGCGAGAGACTTTTCGTGCGGGCGGGGGCGCATCCATGGCGTAGCGACCGCGCAGGTGCCGGATTATGACAGCGCGATGTCTAAAGAAGGAAAAATGAGCCGCAATATGGCTGTAACCTATATTAACAAAAAACGGATTCAAAGTTACTGTCTGGGAAACGAGGCAATCGAGCTGAATCGCCGGAACGCGAAGCGGAAGCTGGAGGAGCTGGAGGAGAGAGAAAAAGAGCTGCTTTCAAAGCAGCATGACCTGAATGAAAAGGAGACTTTTCTGGAGGGCGAACTGAACACGTTTAAGGAATACAATCTGAACGCGCACCGGGAAGCTGTACAGATGACAGAAAATCTCAGGGAGGAGAACAGTCGTCATGCACAGCTGTTGGAAGCACAAAAAAATAATGCTGAATTTATCACGCTCTCTCAGCGAGTTGCGGATCTGGAAAAACAGCTAAATGATAAAAAAAGGGCTCGGGATGCGCAGATGACAGAAAAATCAAAGCTGGAGGCAGAGATAGGCGTCAGCCAGAGGGAGAGCGCGCATTGCGGGCAGCTGGAGCAGGAAGCTAAGGAGAAGCTGGACGAAGAGAGAGCGCACTACAAATCTGCGGTGGAGACGGCAATGGAGGAGTACGATGCCTGGTTGTCTGGAAGCAACAGAGAAGGAGGGCTGATGCAGCCGACCACAAAAGAACGTGCCAGCCGTCGTGTCCGGGAACTGGAGGCGGAAATCAATGGCCTGGAGCAGGCATACAATAATCGCAGACAGGATACGGACCGGCTTCCCATTGGACTGGAGCATGAGGCCAGCTATCAGAAGCGGCGCGGAAAGATCTGGATTGATGATCTTCAGGGAATTCAGCGGAAGCTGAAAGAGCAGACGGCCCGTTATGAGCGAATTTTTAAGCGGGAGTTTGTATTGAATATTTATGAGACGGCGAAAGCAGCACGAAAGGATATTGGTGATATCAACAAGGAGCTTCGCAAGCTCCGTTTTTCCACAAAGTATCAGTTTGATGTCCGCCTGCTTGATGATCGCTCCGATTATGCAAAGATTTTGAATTATGCGGAATACCTGCAGCGGACGAACGATTTAGGGGATGGGCAGATCAATTTTTCCATGCTCACGGAGTACAGCGAGGAGGAGACGGAGACAAGGGAAAAAGAGATCCGGGAGCTCATCAACCGGATCATTGAAAAGAATGACGTTGCGGAGATGGAACGATTTGCGGATTATCGAAACTATATGAGTTATGAGATTATCATTAATAATGATGAGGTGAAAGACGGTCGTCTGTCCAGGCAGGTAGGATATAATTCAGGAGCGGGAACGCAGATTCCGTACACCCTGATTCTTTCTGCAGCGCTCTCGATGCTCTATAATGCCCGGGTAAATTCCGTCAGACTTGTGTTCATTGATGAACCTTTCGAAAAAATGAGCGATCATAACATCAAGCTGATGCTTGACTTCTTCAAGGATCAGGATTTTCAGGTGATTTTCTGCGCGCCGCCGAACAAGCTGGAATCTATCGGAAGCGAGTGCGGCGTGATTATTCCGGTACTGAAAATCAGCAACGACAATATGCAGATCGGAAAGGTGAAATTCCATGACAGTTGACTTTGAAAAAGATATTCTGATCCGTCTGCTGAAAAAATATGATCATCGAAAAAGCACAGACCGCAGGGTGATTCTGCGCCCGGCGGAGCTCTATAAGGATTATTCGTTGAACAACGCGGATATAGAGATCAAACAGGCTATTTACGATGCGGCGCAGCGGCTTTGCAGGATGGGCTTTGTCACGGTTGATATGCTGAAATTCAGTTCGGATATACAAAGAATTTGTCTGCAGGAGAGCCGGCTGGAGGAAATATATGAATTTCTGAGAGCGGAATATGGTTTGATATCGAAGAGCCGCCTGCGTGCGCAGGTGAAAGAGCGGTTAAAGAAGTATGGAGCGGAAGAAGGTCTGCTTCGGTTTTACAATGACAAGATCGAGACAGAGATGGAACAGGCTGGATGGCAGGCAGATCCGGAACAAATTGAAGCGAACCTGAAGATGCTCTTATTTCTTGAAAAAAATAAAGAGGAGCTGTATGTCAGGGAAGCATCCATGCTGGTGTATGGGGATTCAAAATATTTTGAGGAAAACAACTATGATGAAATCTGCACCATTCTTCGCGAGGCCCGGGACATGCCGCGCGGGGAGGACGAACCAAATGATGAAGTCCTTGCCTTTTATCACATTTCTTTGCCTGACCGGGAGATCTGTATCCGGGGAGCATGGAGAATAGAATGGGAAGAATGCAGCCTGGAGACGGAGAAACTGAAAGGCGGTGTGGCACTTTTTTCCTCCGATATATCTGACATCCGGCGCATCACGGTTTCAGCCCCTGTAATCATGACAATTGAAAATAAAACCGCCTATCAGCGGATGGACTGTTCTGCCAGGGCGCTGTTCTATCTGGGAGGATTTGCGGGCAGGGCACAGATCCAGTTTCTGAAAAAAGTGATTCATGACAATCCACAGTGCAGATATTGTCACTTTGGGGATATTGACGTGGGGGGCTTCCTGATCCATCGACATCTGTGCAGGGCTGTTTCCCGGAATTTTGAAATGTATTGCATGGGGATTTGTGAACTTAAAGATGAGCGGTTTGCCTCATGCTTGAAAGAGTTGACCGAGAACGATCGGATTCGGATGAAAACGCTTTGCAGTGAGGAGGCATACCGTCCGGTTCTTGAGTATATGAGAGAAAATGGAGTAAAACTGGAACAGGAAATCGTTAGTTATTACAACACATTCAAAACAGGAGGAAATTCAAATGTCTGAAAAGATCATGCCCGGTACGGGCGGAGAGCGCTACATCCCCTATGAGGAGCGCACAGGAGAAAAGTCGGTTGTTTATTTCACAAGAGATTTGTCCGCGGAAGGATTACAGAAAATTTATCAGAAAATCAGCGCGGGACTGACGGGAAAGGTGGCGGTCAAGCTCCATACGGGCGAGCAGTACGGCCCCAATATCATTCCCAGCCCCTGGGTGCAGAATTTGATGGAGAAGGAATTGCCCCAGGGAACCATCGTGGAGACCAACACCTATTACGATGGAGACCGATATACTACGGAAAAGCACAAAAAAACGCTGGAGGTGAACGGCTGGACCTTTTGTCCGGTGGATATTCTGGATGAGGACGGGACTGCCATGCTGCCGGTGAAGGGCGGCAAGTGGTTTACGGAAATGTCCGTGGGTAGAAATCTCCTGAATTATGATTCTTTGTTTGTACTGACCCATTTCAAGGGTCATACCCAGGGCGGCTTCGGCGGCTCTGACAAAAACATCGGCATCGGCTGCGCGGACGGGCGGATTGGAAAGGCCATGATTCATACTACGCCGGGTTCCGATGATATGTGGGACATTGCGAAGGAAGAGTTTATGGAGAGGATGACTGAGTCCGCCAAGTCGGTGGTGGATCATTTTGGAGAGCATATTGCCTATGTCAATGTGCTGCGGAACATGTCGGTTTCCTGCGACTGTGAGGGGACGGAAGCCATGCCTGTGGTAACGCCGAATATAGGAATTGTGGCCTCTCTTGACATTCTGGCGGTGGATCAGGCGTCTGTGGATCTGGTTTACGCTTTAAAGGAGCAGGATCATAAGGATCTGGTGGAACGCATGGAGAGCCGCCATGGTCTGCGCCAGCTCACTTATATGAAAGAGCTTGGCATGGGAAACGACAGGTATACTCTCCTGGATATGGATCATGAGGAGCAGGAAATTTTGCCTGAAAAGGCGGTGGAAGGCGTGAAGCCCTTTATCAGGATGAGGGCATAGGGAACGTTTTTTCAGGATAAGTTCCATGTGGAGTGGAGACCCGGCCCAGCAGATAATCGACGCTGATGCCGTAGAAATCCGCCAGAATGCACAGGTTGGCCAGGGTGGGCAGGTAGCGGCCCTGTTCGTAGGCGCTGATGGACGCGGCGGAAATGTGGGTGCACTGGGATACGTAGCTGATGGTCCAGCAGCGGTTTTCTCTTATTTTCTGCAATTTAATATGTAAACACATGGGAACCTCCGGCAGGAGCTGAGAATTTGTGAGAGCTCCGTGAAGACCATCTTATCATATTTCCGAGAGGCGTTTAGTCGATATATCGTCCCAAATGCAATGTTGTCCTGATTCATTTATATACTGTTTTCAGTATATCCTGGAATTTCCCGGATATTTTATAAAAACAGGGTTGAAATAATCTCAGGATGGGCTTATACTAAATCTGGTTTTCAAAACTACATTTAGGGGTTGAGAAAACGAGAATAGGTTTCGGGAGAGAGCGGTAATGATGAAGCAATTTGAAATTGTGTGCGACAGCGCGTGTGACATTCCAAGGATTGATTGTGAGAAGCAGGGGGTTACCATTGTACCCTTTTATGTTTCCTTTGACGGGGAAAAGTATGAAAGGGAGGAAATCGATTTTGCTCGGGAGTTTGACAGTTAAATAAAAGGAAAATACCTTGCAGGCCGCATAAAGC
>JAJQGR010000288.1 GCA_021200345.1 Lachnospiraceae bacterium
CACGGTTAAAACCACCGGGCGCGTGGTGGAAGTCCCTGTGGGAGACGCCATGATTGGGCGCGTGGTGAATTCACTGGGGCAGCCTATCGACGGCAAAGGGCCGGTGCAGACTCAAAAATACCGTCAGATCGAGCGGGTTGCCAGCGGAGTAATTACCAGAAGGCCTGTTGACACTCCTCTTCAGACAGGAATCAAAGCCATCGATGCCATGGTGCCCATCGGACGGGGACAGCGTGAGCTGATTATTGGCGACAGACAGACCGGCAAGACAGCCATTGCCATTGACACGATTATCAATCAGAAAGGCCAGGGGGTCAAGTGCATTTATGTGGCAATTGGTCAGAAAGCATCTACCATCGCTACAATTGTGAAGACGCTTGAGGAATACGGGGCCATGGCTTATACCACGGTGGTGGCATCCACCGCATCAGAAATGGCACCGTTACAGTATATCGCTCCTTATGCCGGCTGTGCCATCGGCGAGGAATGGATGGAGAACGGCGAGGATGTGCTGGTGGTTTATGATGACCTGAGTAAGCATGCCACCGCGTACCGTACCCTTTCCCTGCTGCTTCGCAGACCGCCGGGCCGGGAGGCTTATCCCGGGGATGTTTTCTATCTGCATTCCAGACTGTTAGAGCGGGCCTGCTGTATGAATGAGGAGCATGGCGGCGGTACGTTGACTGCACTGCCAATCATCGAGACCCAGGCGGGAGATGTGTCGGCATATATTCCCACAAATGTCATTTCCATCACAGACGGGCAGATTTATCTGGAGACGGAGATGTTCAATTCGGGTTTTCGCCCGGCGGTGAACGCCGGCCTCTCTGTGTCCCGTGTAGGCGGTGCGGCTCAGATCAAAGGAATGAAAAAAGTGGCAGGTCCTATCAGGACGGAGCTGGCTCAGTACAGAGAACTGGCAAGCTTTGCCCAGTTTGGCTCCGATCTGGACGCGGATACTGCGCAGCGTCTGGCTCAGGGTGAGCGCATTAAGGAAGTGCTTAAGCAGGCGCAGTACGCGCCTCTTGCGGTGGAGTATCAGGTAATCATCCTCTATGTAGTCACCAACAAGTATCTTCTGGATATTCCTACAGCGGAAATTACCCGGTTTGAGAAAGAGTTTTACAGCTTTATTGATGAGAAATACCCCGAGATTCCCAGTGCAATTAAGGCGGAAAAGGTGATCTCTGAGGATACGGAGGCAAGACTAGTAAAAGCAATTTCCGCGTTTAAAGAGATATTCAGATAAAAAACGGAGGAGATACGGCTCACAGTATTTCGCTCTATGCGTGTAATTGCACCAGAAAGGAAAGTAGTGTTTTATGGCTTCCACCCGTGATATTAAAAAGCGGAAAGCAAGTATTCAGAGTACGCAGCAGATTACCAAGGCCATGAAGCTTGTTTCTACCGTGAAGCTCCAGCACGCCAGAGGACGGGCGGAGCGGTCCAGATCCTATTTTGACTGTATGTACCGTACGGTGCAGTCTATTCTGGAAAGGACAAAAGGAGTCCGGCACCCATATCTTGACGGCAATGACAGTTCGCGCAGGGCTGTGATGGTAATTACCTCTAACCGGGGCCTGGCGGGAGGATATAATTCCAACATCGTTAAGCTGATCACGAAAGGAAATCTGCCCAAAGAGGAGCTGGATATTTATGCGATCGGCACCAAAGGAAGGGACGCGTTGGCCAGAGCCGGGTATCAGATCAGAAAATCTTATCCGGATCTGGGAGAAACACCCTCTTATACCGAGGCGATGGTGTTGACGGAGCTTTTGCTTGAAAGCTACACCGCGGGCGAGGTGGGTGAGATCTATCTGGCTTATACCGCTTTTAAAAATACGGTTACGCATGAGGCCAGGCTGATTCGCCTGCTTCCTGTGGAAGCCGCGCCGGAGCCGGAAAAAGGCCCGGAAGCACTGATGAACTTTGAACCGGAGGAGACGGAAGCACTGAATCTTCTGATTCCCAAGTACCTGAGCAGTCTGATTTACGGCGGCTTAGTGGAAAGCGTGGCCAGTGAGAACGGTGCCAGAATGCAGGCCATGGATTCCGCTACCAGTAACGCGCAGGATATGATTCAGGATCTGGAGCTTTTATATAACAGAGCCAGACAGGGCGCGATCACAACGGAATTGACAGAAATCATAGCAGGCGCGGAAGCTTTAAACTAAAGCCGTGCCGGAAAGAGGAGACTTAAATGGCAGAGGTAAATAGGGGCAGGGTCACACAGATTATCGGGGCTGTGCTGGATGTCAAATTCAGCCAGGGCAAGCTTCCTGAGATCAATGAGGCGATTACCATTCTGAGAAAGGACGGCACCTCTCTGACCGTGGAGGTGGCACAGCACCTGGGAGATGATGTGGTCCGCTGTATCGCCATGGGACCTACCGATGGTTTGGTGAGAAACATGGAGGCCGTCGCTACAGGAGCACCCATCATGGTGCCGGTGGGAGAGAATACCCTGGGACGTATTTTCAATGTATTGGGGAAGGCGATTGATGACAAGCCGGAGCCTGTCGGCGTCACGTATGAGCCGATCCATAAGCCGGCGCCCGCTTTCGCGGAGCAGTCTACGGATACGGAGCTTCTGGAGACCGGAATCAAGGTTATTGATCTGCTTTGTCCTTATCAGAAGGGCGGTAAGGTTGGTCTTTTCGGCGGCGCCGGCGTAGGGAAGACGGTGCTGATTCAGGAATTGATTCGAAACATTGCCACGGAGCATGGCGGATATTCCGTGTTTACCGGTGTGGGAGAGCGTACCCGTGAGGGTAACGATCTTTATCATGAGATGACGGAATCCGGGGTTATTGACAAAACGACCATGGTCTTCGGGCAGATGAATGAGCCGCCGGGAGCCCGTATGAGAGTTGGTCTGACGGGCCTGACCATGGCAGAGTATTTCCGTGATAAAGGCGGCAAGGATGTTCTGCTGTTTATTGATAATATTTTCCGTTTCACCCAGGCAGGCTCCGAGGTCAGCGCACTGTTGGGGCGGATGCCTTCCGCGGTGGGTTACCAGCCTACATTAGCCACGGAAATGGGAGCTCTGCAGGAACGCATCACATCTACAAAGAGTGGTTCCATTACTTCTGTGCAGGCAGTTTATGTGCCGGCGGATGATCTGACAGATCCGGCTCCCGCAACCACGTTTGCTCATCTGGACGCAACTACGGTGTTGTCCCGCTCTATCGTGGAAATGGGAATTTACCCGGCGGTGGACCCGCTGGAATCTACCTCCCGGATTCTGGATCCCAGAGTGGTGGGAGAGGAACACTACAGAGTGGCCCGGGGAGTACAGGAAATTCTGCAAAGATATAAGGAATTGCAGGATATCATCGCCATTCTTGGTATGGATGAATTGTCAGAATCAGACCGTGTTCTGGTGGCGAGAGCCAGGAAAGTGCAGAGATTTTTATCTCAGCCTTTCTTCGTGGCGGAGCAGTTTACAGGTACGGGCGGCAAGTACGTACCAGTCAGCGAAACAATTCGCGGTTTTTCTGAGATCCTGGAGGGCAAGTATGACGATATTCCGGAGAGTCATTTTATCAACGCCGGAACCATTGACGATGTGGTGGCCCGCGTAAGCTGAGAGGAGCAGGCGGTATGGAGAAATTCAGATTACAGATCATTACTCCGGAGCGTGTGTTCTTTGACCGGGATGTGGAGATGGTGGAGTTTAACACCACAGAGGGTGAGATCGGCGTGTACGCGAAGCATATTCCTCTGACTGTGATTATCCGGCCTGGTATTCTGACGATACGTATGGAGAATGATGAGGCGAAAGAGGCCGCGCTTCATGCCGGTTTTGTGGAGATACTGCCGGATCAGGTCACTATTCTTGCGGAGATTGTGGAGTGGCCGGAGGAAATCGATGAGGCCAGGGCGGAGGCAGCTTTAGAGCGTGCCAGAGCAAGACTCGCGAGCCATACGCCGGAGACGGATATCGCCAGGGCCCAGACGGCGCTGATGCGAGCCATGGCCCGTATTACGGTGATCAAGTAAAAAACACGATGAAAAGCCTTCCGAAAGATAAGATCATCGGGAGGCTTTTCTTGGTCACGAAAGGTCCGATTAGATCATACTGTAAAGAAAAAAGAAGTTTTTTCATGCAAAATTATCTTCCTTTTTATATGGCCTACCCCATTCAATATCCTTTGCAGGAGAAGGATCCTCTGCGGCGGGACATTGAGTACCTGAGAGGAATGTATCCGAAAGATGCGCAGAAATATTTAAAAAAAATAAAAAACATGATAGATTATATGGACTATGAGGGAAGTATGATTTATGATGAATATCCGGACAGATGGCAGTTGTATCGTCTGGCGGAGAGTATTGTTAAGACCCTGCAGACAGAATCTGAATCCGGCGATGAGGAGGAGAAAGCGTCTCCTCAGAAATGGGAATGGATCAGCGACATGGTACAGGTGCTGCTGCTGGAGGAGCTTCTGGATCGAAGACAGAGCAGGCACCGTAAAACAGGGGAAAGCGGAAGTGTTTTTATTTCAGGGTCAGGTATGCGGCGATTATAGTATT
>JAJQGR010000031.1 GCA_021200345.1 Lachnospiraceae bacterium
GGTTGTGATTCTGGAGTTCTCCACCGCCTGTAAAAGATTGTCGCAGCTCTTTTCTCCGAAGCCCTCCATGGAAATGATGGCGTCCCGATGCTGCTCTAGATGATACAGATCCTGAAACTTATGCAAAAAACCGGCAGCAATGAATTTTTCCAGGGTGGCCTCGCTTAAGCCGTCAATATTCATGGCGTCCCTGCTGACGAATAAGGTGAAAGCCTTAATCTTTTTGGCCGGGCATTTTGGATTATTGCAGTACAAAAACTGCCCCTCCCTGACGGTTCTGATCTCAGTATCTTCTCCGCATACCGGACACTTTCCCGGAATTTCCAGACTGCCGGAGCAAGTCAGGTTCTCCGCGATCTGGGGAATGATCATGTTGGCCTTATAGACACGGATGGTGTCCCCCAGCCCCAGCCTGAGCTCTCTCACAATACTGACGTTGTGAACGCTGGCCCTGCTGACTGTAGTGCCCTCCAGCTCCACCGGCTCAAAGACAGCCACCGGATTGATCAGCCCGGTTCTGCTGGCGGACCATTCCACCTCCAGCAATGTGGTGTCCCGCTCCTCATCTGTCCATTTAAAGGCGATGGAATCTCTGGGAAATTTGCTGGTTCTCCCCAGGCTCTCGCCGTAGGCGATATCATCAAAGCAAAGCACCAGACCATCGCTGGGCACATCAAAGGTCTCGATTTTTTGAGAAAAATACTGCATCGTTTCCGGGATGCTTTCCCGGGTCACCTTTCTATATTCCACCGTCTCAAATCCCTGAGAAGAGAGAAACTCCATCTGCTCTAGTCTGGTACGGAATTCCTTTCCCTCACACTGCACCAGGGTAAAGGCGATCAGGCGAACTCTTCTCTGTGCTGTAACCGCGCTGTTTAACTGCCGCACTGAGCCGGAGCAAAGGTTCCTGGGATTTTTGTATTTCAGACTTTCCTCCCCAATCTGGTCATTGATGGCGCGAAAATCACTGTAGGTGATCACAGCCTCCCCGCGCAAAATCAGCCGTCCCTCATAAGGAATCCGCATGGGAAGGTTGATAAAGGTCCTGGCGTTATCCGTAATGACCTCGCCAACCTCTCCATTTCCCCGGGTTACTGCCTTGGAAAGCTGACCGCTCTCATAGGTAAGAACAATCGTAAGCCCGTCCAGCTTCCAGCTGAGCAGTCCCTCTTTCTCTCCCAGAAAGCTCTGCAGCTGAGGAACCTCCTTGGTCTTACTTAAAGACAGCACGGGACGTTCATGGGCTTCCTTGGGCAGTTCCTCCACCGCGCTGTAACCCACCGTCTGTGTGGGGCTTCCAGCCATAACAATGCCGGTTTTTTGTTCCAGATCCACCAGTTCATCATACAGCCTGTCATATTCCAGATTGGACATCATCTCCGTGTCCTGCGCGTAATAAGCCCGGCTGGCTTCCTTTAAAATGCGGTGAAGCTCCAGCATTCTCTCTTTGTCTGTCATCATTCCCCCGTTACTATTGCCTGATTATTTCCCGGCGAAGCAGGACCGGTAAAGAGCCTCCCGCTCCTCTCCCGTAATCTCACGGTACTGACCAGGCTTTAAATCCTTCAGCAAAATATTGGCGACGCGCACTCTCTTAATGCTTTTCACCCGAAAGCCGAGGGCGGCGCACATGCGGCGGATCTGCCGGTTCAGCCCCTGGGTTAAAATAATGCGAAAGGTATATTTTCCCTCCCTGCTTACCTTGCAGGGTCTGGTAACCTGGGACAGGCCTTTTAAATAAATTCCTCTTTCCATGGTTCTCAGGAAATCATCTGTGACCTGACGGTCCACTTTCACAAAATATTCTTTTTCATGTCCGTCGGACCCGCGCATCAGATTCTGAATCAGATCCCCGTCATTTGTCAAAAGCAGCAGTCCCTCGCTGTCCCTGTCCAGCCTGCCGGCATAAGTCAGACGAACCGGATAGGAAAACACATCCCTGATCGTTTTCTGAGCATGGGCGTCTTTCTCCGTACAGGTAACGCCCACAGGCTTATACCAGGCCAGCACGATCTTTTCATTCAATACGCCAATCTTTTGATTACCCACTGTCACATCATCACCGGGATACACAAGAGCGCCCGCTTCGCCCGGTTTCCCGTTGACAGTCACCTGTCCTGCCTGGATATAACGGTCTGCCTGTCTTCTGGAGCAGATACCGGCCTGCGCGATGTATTTATTTAATCGAATTCCCTCTGCCATTTCTCACTCCGGAATCTTCTGACTTCTTTTCCGTTCACACGAAGGATATCTTATCACAAAACCTGATTTTTGTACACACAAATATTGCTTTCAACCAGTTTCTCCCCCGGGCTTCTCTCAAATGACTCCATGCTCCCTTGCTGTTTTGTAATAGGTACACAGCGGCAGAAAGCTCTGGGCAAAACTCTTGGTTCCGTCTCCCCCAAAAATCAGGGCATCATCCATGACTGTCTTATTTCCTACAAAGCTGGAACGACCCGGGCCCCGCATATCTCTGAGGAATGTTTTTTTGCCGGCTTCCAGATATTTCAGGTCCCCAGTCAGCTCGAAGCCAATGCACATGGCCTCCAAAAGCAGCGTATTTTTGCCATTGCGGTTTAAGCTGGGCAGTTCTTTGTAGTAAAACAGACCGTTGGGCAGTCTGCAGTTATCGTACAGATCATCTACCGCGGACAGTATCAGGCGCTTTAAGTCTTCCCTGGGAAACACCCGGTAATACCGCATCAGCGACCCTGCCGCCACAGCGATCATGAAACCGGTGCGAACCAGGGTATTGTCCGTATAGGGTGCCAGAAGAGCCCCGTACTGCAGCTGCCAGTCCCGGAAATGACCGACAATCCAGTCCGCTTTTTCAAGCCACCGCTCCTGTCCTGTCTCCACATAGAGAGCTGTAAAAGTACGCAGCGCCCAGCCGGTCTCCCTGGCATTGCTCTCCCCGGCGGTCTGATAAGTGTCCGTCTCCAGCAGGCGCATCACATTCTCACCAATGCCCACTGCCGTCTCATAGGCCCGCTCATTTCCCGTAAAATGATAGTAATCCAGGAGTCCTTCCACCCAGGAATGGCTGGGTACAATGGTTCCATCCACCACATGCTGTCTGGTATGCTCCCACTGACCTCCATATAGCAGGGGATTTTGACTGTAATGACACACATCCACATCCATCCAGTGCTCCGCCGCCACCAGTCCATAATCGAAAAGTCTGCGAATTCCGGTGCGGGCATAGGCCAGAAAACAGGCATGGGGATAATCGTATTCATTATTGGTCCATACCGGCTTTCCCTTTCCCCTGTTCTGAGAGGTATAGCCCGGATCCGGCGCGTCTCCCCAGTTCAGCATGCCAAAGCAGCGGGCATGGCTGTCCGCCCTGTCAACCAGTGCGATTTCCACATCCTCATCCTGCAAAGAGGGTTCCACAAATACATCCTGCATCACCCCTGTCCGGGCGAACACAGCAGGATCCACCACAGGCCTGTCAGGCATCTGATAAATCAGACCGCGGTCCTCTATCTCTACCATGGACATCTCCGGTTCATGGAAATGAAGCAAAAATCTTTGCTCCCTGCTCATGCCGCTTTGCATCAGCACCTCTCCCACACCCTCCGGCACCAGCATCACCATCAACCCGGTTTTATCCGCTTTTATGGCCTTTGGATAGTTTTGCTGCGCCTGAAAGATGGTGGCGCAGATTCCGTCCTCCGCTGTGGTACGATCCGCCATGAAAGTCCCATAGAGCACTTCCGAAAAATGCTCATTTCCTTCCTTTAACATCATGGACGGCCGGGCAATCCTCTGTACGCTCCCCTCTCCGCCGGCAACACTAAAATGGGTTTTATAATTGGAATTTCCGGCAAGATAACGCCCCTCCGCAACAGAATATTTCTCCTCCATCGCCGGCATCTCCCTGATTCCGGAAAAATCAAAGTCCTCATTCTCCAGGTCAAGGTGCGTATCCAGCACCGTATCTTTTTCTCCCCTGATGCCAAAATAAAGACTCTCCACAGGCAGCACATCCTCTGTGGTGTTGATCAGACGAAAAGAAACCTCTAACCACTCTTTTCCGGTATAAGCGGTAAGACCGGCTTCAAAGCGAACATCCTTTTTACCCACGAAACGGCCTTTTACTCTGAGTCTGGTGCATACCTGACCTGTCTCCATCACCTCCCAGGTTCCCAGACTGAGCCCATATTTTTCACCATCGACGACAAGAAAAGGTCCCTGGAACTGCTCCCGGGAATAATGACGGCGGCCATCCTCCAGATATTCGAAAAGATGGGTATCCCAGTTCGATACCTTTAATTTCAGCTTTCCTGTATCCACGCAGACGCCGTCTGCCTCCTCCAAAACCTTCATTTTGGGGAAATCCATTTTCTCATCCCAATTTCCATGGATTGCTGTCCCGGCATCCGGGCCAAAGCTCTTTCCCACCGTCCCTTTGCCATCCTCATTCAGTTCGCACTGCAGTACTGTCTTCTCATTGGCATTTAAATCCGCCATAAAACGAATAAAGACATAGCGGACACTCCCGTCCTTATGT
>JAJQGR010000224.1 GCA_021200345.1 Lachnospiraceae bacterium
CGGACATTATGTGTTCAATCCGTCACGAAATGACACAGCTGTCGGTGTGGATGTGCTGCGGGATACGGATGAAAGCGGCTGGCGCCTGCCCTATGAGCGCTATCCTTTTCTGACCTGTGAGGTGGGGTCGGGTTTGCAGTCCACGCATCACCGCAGGGTGCTGGTGTCCGGTATGGATGCCTATGCCATGTCGCTGACAAAATTGGGAAGCGGCAATAATCTGCCTGGCTATTATATGTATCACGGCGGCATCAATCCCATCGGAAAGCTTTCCACGATGCAGGAATCCAAAGCGACCGGCTATCCCAATGACTACCCGATTCTGTCTTATGATTTTCATACGGCCATGACTTCCTACGGGGAAGTGCGGGAGCAGTATCGTCTTTTAAATCTGCTGCATTTGTTTGTGACGGAGTTTGGGGAGAGGCTTGCGCCCATGGAGTATGTGGGCTCTGCGAAAACGGTGGAGCCGGAGGATTTGAAAAGCCTGCGGTACTGCATGCGGACGGACGGGGAGAGCGGCTTTGTCTTTGTCAATCATTATCAGAGGCTGGCGAGGGTGGAAGACCTGCATGAGGTAGTGATTGACACGAAAACTGCGGCCGGGCAGGCCGGGAGAGGGAAGGATCCCGCGGCATCGGAAGAGAGTGTCATTTTTCCGTCGATTGATGTTTGCGGTGACATCAGCTTTATTTTTCCTTTCAACCTGGACTTGCAGGGAAATCTGCTGGAATCCGCCACGGCGCAGCCTCTGACGAGAGTGGGAAATACGTTTTTCTTTGCGCAGATTGAAGGGATTGACGCGCGGTATAAATTTGCCGACAGAGCGACATCCGGAGGTGCGGTAATCCCGGAAATCATTGTGGACATGAAAGATGGACAAATTTTTTCTTTCTTATATAATAATATCCGGATCGTGACCATTCCCTGGCAGCAGGCCCGCTTCCTGCGTAAGCTGGACGAAACAGTTTATATCGGAAAAAACTGCGATCTGTATCTTAAGGACGGGGAAGTGAAGGCCGTGCAGGAGGGCAGTTTCGCTTATCTGAAGTGGAATGGGAGTGATTTTGAGGGGCACAGTGTGGAAAAAGCCTGGAAAAACGCAGCATATTGTGTGGAAAAGATCGCGGAGACGGAGGGCTGGCCCAGGGAAGAGTGGCTAAAAGAATTGCTTTGCCGAAATATTCCGGGGAAAAAGTGCAGTCAGCAGGAAGGTAACGAAGAAAAAGAGACAGAACCGGCTGCGGGTTGTGATTTATGTACCGGAAAATATCGTGATGAGCTCTCTATCGGCGGTACACGCCGCCTGACCTGGTATCAGATATCCGCTGACAGCCCGCAGGGCTTCATTGATATTTCAGCGCCATGCGATACCTGTCAGCTTTACGCGGACGGAGCGCTCGCGGCGGATCAATATTATGACGGCGAGCCGTGGCGTTTTCCAGCGCGCCTCGTTTACGGGAAAGAATGCGTGATCGTGTTGTCACAGTTGAAGAATGATTGTTACAGGGAGGTGTAATGACAATGGATATGTCTGTAGAAGAACTGAAAACCTATATGGGATCGACACCCTGCCCGGAGGATTTTGACGCTTACTGGGAGGCGGCGAAGCGGGAGGCAGACAGCCTGGATTATCAGGTGCGGATGGTGAAAAACAGCTTTTCCGTGACCGGAGCGGAGTGCTATGATCTGTATTTTACGGGGACGAAGGGAGCCAGGATACATTCCCGCGTGGCGCTGCCCGCCGGGGCGACTAAAACCGGGAAACTCCCCGCGGTGCTGCTTTTCCACGGCCTGTCTGACGGCGAATACAGCTGGACTTCTTTGCTGCCCCATGTGCTGTGCGGACGCGCCGCGGTCTCCATGGCGGTCCGCGGACAGGGCGGCGGTTCCGAGGATGCGGGCGGTGTGCCGGGGACGACATACACGACGCCTTTCATTCGTGGCCTGGACGGAGAGAAAAACGACCTGCTCATGCGGGATGTTTTCCTGGATACCTATATTCTGGCGAAGGTGATTATGGGGCTGCCTTTCGTGGATGAAAACCGGATCGCCGTGACTGGCGGTTCCCAGGGCGGAGCGTTGAGCCTGATCTGCGCCTCCCTGATGCCGCAGGTGAAAAAGTGCGCGGTCTTCTCGTCTTATTTATCCGACTATAAGCGCATGTGGGACATGGGCCTTTCCCAGGACGCCTATGAGGGACTGCGGTATTATTTCCGCCAGTTTGACCCGCGCCACGAGCGGGAAACCGAGGTTTTCACCCGCTTGGGTTACATTGACGTGCAGAATTTTGTGAAATGGATCCGCGCTGACGTGATCACAGCCACGGGCCTGTGTGACACGATCTGCCTGCCTTCCGCGCAGTTTGCTTCCTATAATAAAATTACCGCGCCCAAAAAGCATTATTTCTATCCGGACTTCGGACATGAGGAGCTGCATGGGTACGATGATATTATCATGGAGTTTTTTGAGGCGCTGTGAGGCGCCTCTTTTGCCCGGCGGCAGCGCGATGGTGGCAACGGAATCGCCGGGACCTGGCTGCCGGAACTGTCCCCACGGGCAAGCAACGCAGATTGACATTTTCCAAAAAGACTGTGAAGCAGCCCTGGATACGGGCATAAGGAGTTCCCTGTTTTATTACTGTTCAGCATATCATTTTTATGAATTTGTAACATTGCAGGGATAAAAGTATAATTACGAAAACTGCAACAGAGGGAGAAGAAAAATGCTTTATCTGCTTTGCTCATAGCATTGCGGCCACATTTCTCATCCGGATCCCCGTGACCTGGCTGATGAGCAGGGTGAGCGGGGGTTCTCTGCTGCCCATGGGGTTGGCGGCGCCGGCGGCGTCGCTTTTTTCTATCATTGTATGTCTCCTGTATTTTAGATGGAATGAGTCACATCTGAAACGTCCTGAAGCGGGAAAAGAGCATACAGACTGATAAATTTTGCTCAAAAGGTGCAAACTAAAAGAAAAAGGTCAGGAATCAGGATACCACAGGAGGGTAAGGCATTGAAAACACAGAAAGACTTTGAAAAACAGGCGCGCGAACTGGTGGAAAAGATGACGATCGAGGAGGCGGCCAGCCAGCTTCTGCACTCAGCGCCGGCTATCGAACGGCTGGGAATCCCTGCCTATAACTGGTGGAGTGAGGCGCTGCATGGAGTGGCCAGGGCCGGGATTGCCACGGTGTTTCCTCAGGCCATCGGCATGGCGGCAGCCTTTGACCCGGATTTCCTGAAAAAAGAGGCTCAGGTGATCGCCACGGAAGGCCGGGCGAAGTACAACGCGGCGGTGGCTATGGGCGATCGGGATATTTATAAAGGTCTTACTTTCTGGTCCCCTAACATTAATATTTTTCGGGATCCCCGCTGGGGCCGGGGCCAGGAGACCTATGGGGAGGATCCCTTTCTGACCGCGGAATGCGGAAAAGCCTTTGTGGAAGGCCTGCAGGGAGACGGGGAATATTTAAAGACCGCTGCCTGCGCCAAGCATTTCGCGGTTCACTCCGGGCCGGAGTCGCTGCGCCATCAGTTTAATGCTCAGGTCTCCTCCAAGGATTTGCGGGAAACCTATCTGCCCGCTTTTGAGGCCCTGGTGAAAGATGCTCATGTGGAGGCGGTGATGGGCGCCTATAACCGTACCAATGGAGAGCCCTGCTGCGGCAGCAGGACGCTGCTGGTAGACATTCTGAGGAGAGAGTGGGGCTTCACCGGCCATGTGGTCAGTGACTGCTGGGCGGTGCGGGATTTTCATGAGCATCATCATGTGACGGAGAACGGCGCCCAGTCCGCGTCCATGGCGGTACGCATGGGCTGTGACTTGAACTGCGGCTGCACCTACGAACATCTGCTGGAGGGGCTTAAGGAGGGGCTGATCACGGAGGAGGAGATCCGCCGGTCGGCAGTTCGGCTGTTTACCACCAGATATAAGCTGGGGATGTTTGCTACGGACTGTGATTACCATCAGATTCCTTATACAGAGGTGCATAAAAAGAAGCATGTCCGCATGGCGCTGAAAGCGGCGGAGCGGTCCATTGTGCTATTGAAGAATGACGGAATTCTGCCATTCAATAAAGAAAAAATAAGAACCCTTGGCGTGATTGGTCCCAATGCCTACAGCGTTCCTGCCCTGTACGGCAATTATAACGGAGACTCGGACCAGTGGGTCACCAATCTGGACGGGATCCGCAAGCTGTCGGGAGAAAAAATCCGGGTGCTATACAGCAGGGGCTGCAGTGTATTGTGTGGGCCAAAAGAGAAGCTGTCCCGGCGGGAGAGGTTTTACAGTGAGGCGGTGGCCGTGGCCCAAAACAGTGATGTGGTGATTTTATGTGTGGGGCTGGACGGTACCCTGGAGGGGGAGCAGGGGGACACCGGCAATTCGGACGCCGCGGGAGATAAGACCACACTGCTTTTGCCGGAGTGTCAGAGAGTTTTGATTCAGAAGGTCCTGGGTGCAGGTAAGCCGGTGGTTCTGGTCATCAACAGCG
>JAJQGR010000059.1 GCA_021200345.1 Lachnospiraceae bacterium
AATGGCCTCATCCAGGTTCGCCTCCACATCCAGCTTATTGATATAATGCGGTATGCCGCCTGTTACACCGTACAAAAGCGCCTGATCCTCACAGGACAAAAACGGGCAGAACGCTGTCATTTCCCTGTAAGTCAGAGCCTGAATTTTAAATTGCGCCGTTCGTCGTCCATACAGTGGGCTTTCATATCCCAGAACCTGATATTCCATAAAGCTCATGGAGGACCCGCACAGAATCAGGTACAGCCTGCCGTCCTGCCATTGATGGTCAATGATATGCTGAAGTCTCGATGAGACAGACGGCTCAGCATGAGCCAGATAGGGATATTCATCTATAACAAACACCAGGCGGCTTTCTCTGGACATGGCAGTAATTTCATCCAATGCATCGTCATAGCTGCCATATATGGGCGTCGAAAGCTTCTCTGGTGTTTTACAGGTAAAAATTGCCCTGGACAACGCCTCAAGATTCTCCTGTGAAGAAGCATTCAAAGCTGAAAAGTAAATGGTCCTCTTGTCTTTACAAAACTCATTGATCAGTGCCGTTTTTCCCACCCGGCGTCTTCCATATATAACGATACATTCAAACCGGCCTTTCTCATAACGTGAGTTCATGAGACGAAGCTCCTCTTCCCTGCAGTAAAACATATCTTCCTCCGGATTATGAATCGACTCGTAAGATAGTAACTTACGAGTTGATTTTATCACCATATAACATATTCGTCAACCTGATTTTATGCCAATTCACTGATAAAAGGGAACGCCGCAGCCATGCCGCAAAATATCGCATTCCCCCTATATTTTCCTTGAAAAAAAGCAAAGCTTCGCTTATAATTGAAAAGCTATTGCAAAACTGCAAAAATACTTGATTCCAAAGGAGTTTTTATGATATCAGCCAATAACGTTACCTACCGGGTAGGCAAGAAGGCCCTCTTTGAGGACGTCAATATCAAATTGATCTGATTTTGTTTTATCTCGCTTCATCCTGATACTTTTTCTTCTATATTTAAACGTATTTCTTGCCGTCTTGCTTCATCCTGTGTTATTCCGTTTTGTGTATGATTTTGTGTACAGTCTATAAAATAGCAGTTCAAAAAGCACCGGATTTTGACCGGTGCTTTTCTCGTCCTGCAGAAGTTCAGATCCCATTATAAAACTGCTGCAATCTTTTCCATTTCCTTTGTTTTTGTATCATCCATGACATGTGCGTATAAATCTGTAGTCATGCTGAGCGTGGCGTGTCCTAATATCGTCTGTAACACTTTCGGCGGCATCCCTGCTTCTAATGCTCTTGTGGCGAATGTATGCCGTGTTGTATGCATCGTAAAACGTGGAAAGTCCACACCATCAGCAGCCATATTTTTTAACATTACCTCTATTTGATAATCAATCCGTTTTTTGCTGACAGGTTTTCCAAATACAGAAAACACAAAATCATCATTACTGATTTTTACAACCTTATCCCCCTGCAACTCTTTATATGCCTTTTCTTCCGATTTCAATATCTTGTATGCAGCATCGGTCATTGGAATGTCGCGGAGGCTTGTTTTCGTCTTAGGCGTATCTATGCGCCATCCTCCGCCCTCTTGGGGGCAAAGTGTGTGCCGAACATGAATAACCCTATTCTTAAAATCTATATCACTCCATAACAGGCCGCGCAGTTCTCCATTTCGCATTCCTGTTTGTATTGCCAATTTAAGCAATCCAGATAAATAGGACTTCTCCGCATACTTCAAATAGAGTGCCTGCTGCTCGCGGGTAAAAACAACTTTTTCCATCTTTGATTCTCCTTTTGGTCTTGTGATAAGTGCAAGCGGATTTTTTGCAATCAATTCATTTTTCACCGCTTGGCGGAATGCGCCTGACATAGCGCAATAAGTAAGCTGCATTGTGTTTTCTTTCTTCCCCGCTGCCTTCATGTCATTAAAAAGTCTTTGCAGATGTTCCGGTCTGATATTCTGCAGCTTCATGTTTCCAATTGGCTTTTTAATATAAGCGCTATAATGCTTTTTGTATGCCATAATGGTTCCAGCTTTTACCGTGGGAATTTTGTAGGTCTCAAGCCATTCTTTGAACCACTCTTCAAAAGTAAGATCACAAGGCTTTATATATGTGCCATTCTGCATCTGACTTCTCAGATTAACCATTTCTTTTTTTAATTGACTCAGGGATCTGTTATATAATGTGCTCGATTGTCCGTCAACCATTACTCGGCCCATGTATAGGCCATTTG
Organism: Lachnospiraceae bacterium; assembly: GCA_021200345.1. Taxonomy (GTDB): domain Bacteria; phylum Bacillota; class Clostridia; order Lachnospirales; family Lachnospiraceae; genus RGIG6307. The sequence goes on from JAJQGR010000059.1 coordinate 2,231, forward strand.
CCCTTTGAGTAATTCCTGCCGGAAGTTTCTTCCCGTCTATGCCTTTACCCATTGCATTTCACTTCCTTTCCCTGGTAATGGGGGAGCAGGGGTTACCACGGTTCCCGCTCCTCTCTTCCTCTATGCGTTGATATGTATCTCCCGCGCCAGCAGAAGCACATCACAGATCCTCGCGTCCCCGCTCAGTTCGTCCAGGCTCTTTGAAAGATCTTCTGAAATCTCCTCCGCCATGTATAGCAGGTTTGCGGCCTTGTCGGCGTCCTCCAGGTCATCCGGATCAACATCAATGTCTTTTGTGATTTCCTCCAATGAGTACAGGAGGGCTTTCAGGCGGCCCGCCCCTTCCATTGCTTTTTCCAGATTCTTATTCATGGTTTTTCCTCCTTGCGTGACGGGCAGCAGGCGTGATATAATACGCCTGTGACCGATAATTTGGCGTTTTGGTTACTTGCCCCACCGGAGCGGCAACTCCGGCGGGGCCTCTCTTTTTTTATTCTCCCTGATCCTCCAGGAAAGACTCTGCCCTGCTGATTGCCCGATCCAGCGCCTCATATACATTGCTTACCCGACCATCCTTCCAGTCTATGTTATCAAGGTACTCTTTTACGCTGTCCTGTGCGTCATGCACATCTCCCTGCATTTCCTCGATATCTGCCGGCAGGACCGTGCCGCCGTTCTCAATCGTCCAGCGCCAGTTATTGGCCGCTGTGAGCGCTTCACTGATCTTTTCCGCGCAATCCTCCAGCGGTCCATTCTCTCCGGCAACAACGCGCGGCCTCAACTCTTCCTCTGCATCCTCCAGATAATCGATCATGTCCTGAATAAAGTTTTCCATTCGGTTTTCCTTTCTGCCCTCGTGACCTCCGGGGCGGGTATATTGACTTAAGCTACCGTAAACCGGCGACTTTTGCTATCCCTGCAATACTGGTTGTAAATTTCCGGGAGCGCCGCTTTCAACGCTTTTCCGTCAAGCCTGCTGCTGACAATCTCTTTCCATCTGATAATGAAATTCTTTGTCTGAAGCTCTTCCAGGCCTTTCTCTTCCATGTCTGTTTTAATCTCTTCCTTGATGGTGTCTGCCTGTTCCTGCAACTCTGCAATCTGGCCTTCAAGGACTTGCAGTTTTTTCACCCTGTTCTCAATCATTTTCTCTGTCATTTTCCCTCCTTCCAGAACCGCCCCGGCGGCATCTTCCTGACTATTGGCTTTCATGTGTTGGCCGCCTCACAGGTATATGGCCGCTGGTTTGTGGTGCCTTTCGGGTTACCGGCTTTTCTGTTTTGTTTGATTTATCTTATGGTCTTATTATATATCTATTGCGCCCTATAGTCAATATGGCATATCCAACAAATATTGCGTCCTATATATCAAGTTTTATTGTGCATCTTCAACTATTGCGCCCTATATTTTATAATGGTACAATGAATGTAATTATTTCTGTAACACTCTATTACTATACAATCTCAAGCCAAAATGAAGGAAGGTGTATCAATGCCAGACGAAAAGAAAAGCCGCTATTCTGAAGCCCAAAACAGAGCTACTCAAAAATACATTCGCGAAAACTTAGAAGAAATTAAATTTCGCGTAAAAAAAGGTGAAAAGGATAAATATAAAATAGCAGCCACAGAAGCCGGAATGAGCATGGCTAAATTTTTTTTAACTGCCGCTGATGAAAAAATCCAGCGCGACAAATCAGAATCCGCATAACCGCCCACCGGGTACAATAACCATGAAAGGAAGTGTAAAAAATGAGTAATAGAGACTATGCCAAAACACTTATTGACCAAATTCCGGAAAGTAAGATGTTTTATATCATCGCATATTTACAGGGGGCAGCAGTCCCGGAAGAGGCACCGAACGCCGAAACCATAGCAGCCATGAAAGAGCTGGAAGACGGCGGCGGCACCCTGTTCACTGGAAGCACCGCTGATCTGTTCGCTGAATTAGAGGGGGACTGATTATGCTTGATGTGCGATACTCCACAAAGTTCAAGAAAGACTTTAAAGCCTGTAAAAAGCGTGGGTATAATCTGGACCTGCTCCAGAATATCATTGACACTCTCAGGATACCGGCACCGCTCCAGGATAATAACAAAGATCACAACCTGACCGGAAATTATGCAGGTTTCAGAGAATGCCATATAACCCCTGATTGGTTACTGATCTACAAACAGACAAACAGCGAATTGCAGCTTTCCCGCACCGGCACTCACGCCGATCTGTTCGGAATGTAGCTGACCGGCCGTCACTATTCGCAGTAGTG
>JAJQGR010000080.1 GCA_021200345.1 Lachnospiraceae bacterium
TAAACGCTCTTTTCACAATACCGGTCGGCTTCTTTTCTTTCTGTTTCTTTTCCTTATGTTTCTTCGCCTTTTTGGTTTTCGATTTTTGAGCCGGCTCCTCCGGAATCGGGGAAATCGGCGTACCTTGCGAGAAAGTTCCCCGCGTTGTGCCTGCGTCAGTCGCCTGTGCTTCATCCCCGACGGACGGCTGCCCGTTACCCGAAAAGACTCCCTGTCCGGCAGACGTGCTTTGCTCCTCCTGCCGGCTCTGGCGCCCGCTTTCAGCAACAATCGGCGTCGCCGTAGTCCAGTTCACCGTGGAGCTTCCCACCTCATCCGCCGCACCTGCTCCCTCCTGCGGGACACTGCCTTCCGGATTCTGTGAAGCACTCGTGCTGTCCTGATTGTTTTCAAATTCCTGATCCAACATCTTATGTCAACCTCCTCTGAGATTTTTCCTGTCTTTACCCGCTTTCTTTTTCAGCGTTCCTACACAATATAATCAGAAAATGTGATAAAAATGTGTCGGATTCATGTAGAAAAAATTAATCTTAAAAATACGCCGGTCCGCCGCCGGCCGCGGATCAGCGTCATTCCATTTTATCCCAATACTCCCTGTTTGACGTGCAAAGCAGGATGACTCTGCGGGGAAGCTTTCTGTATCTCTTTCCCAGCAGATACCCGCTGTAGCGTCCCACGCACTGCCAGAGGAAAGGCACAATGACCCAGGGCTTCTGGTGTCTTGCAAAATACCGGAAAGACCTTTGAATCATACGAACTCCCTCTTTTTCCGAGGAGATCCCCTCAAATACTTCCGGATGATCTGCCTGAGAGACCGCCAGATCAAAGTTACGGTGAAACTGGTCCCAAAAACCATAATTGTGGGAGTGAAATACCTCCGCCCGGGCTGCGTATCCCACCAGATACCCGGCCCGCATGACCTTACAGGCGTAAATCATATCCTCATTAAAGATCGCCCTCTCCTCAAAGCCGCCTGACTGGTAAAACACATCCCTGCGGTACATGGCACACACATCCGAGCAGAAAAAAGTCTTGACCCCAAGCTCGGCAAGATCATCGATTCCCTTGACCCGCTCCCGGTCCGGATAATTAAACTCCCTGCCGCAGCGCTCCGTCAGAGCGGCATCTTCTTTGGGGAGCTGCCGGGCGTAAGCCACGGCCATACGGGGATCTCTTTGCAGCATGGAGGAGAGCTCCTCCACCATCCTCGCATTTGCCGGCACCGCGTCCTGGGTCATAAACAGCACAAAATCCGCGCCGGAGCAATCCATGCCCCGGCGCCTTACTGCCGCGTGATCAAACTCCTCTTTGGAAATATGGGAAAGCTCCGCCATTCCCTCCGGGAGCCGCTTAATGGCTTCCTTCACCGGCTCCGTAAGCAGACTCTCCTCCGTGTTGATCAGAATGATCTTATGGACAGGGCAGCTCTGCTTTGTCAGCCGGTTTAAAATTTCAATGAATTCTCTCCCCGGTTTATAGGTGGGGATCATCACATCTATGGTCATATCGCGCACATCGGTTCCATTTAATAACTGACATAAGGAGACGTATCCGAGTAAATCTTGGTGGAAATTTCTTTCAGCTCATCAGAGGGTTCATATTCATAATCGCCAAAGAACAGATGATGAAATTCCGTCACCGCCGCCTCTAAATCCGTACAGATGACCACACTGCCGATATTATTTCCCATGGTGGCGCTGGTGCGGTACTCCTCAAAGGGAAATCCTCCGTCATTCACCACGGAATAGGAGCTCAGATCACTCAGCAGAGAAATGATCTCCGACAATTCAATGGAGGTATACACATTGCCAAATACATTATTCACCAGCTTGGTCAGGGTAGTGACGTCCATGGTTTTTGCCTGGTCAAGCATGGCCAGAAGCACCTCTCTCTGGCGCTCCGTTCTCTTGTAGTCATCACCGCCGCCATAGCGGATTCTGCAGTATGCCGTGGCCTGAATGCCGTCCAGAAGCTGATAGCCGCTGCTGGTCACCGGTGTATAAGAGGTATTCAAATTCTCAGAAATGCCGATCTGGTAATTGTTGATATGCTGAAGCTCCGTCTCATCCACTTCAATCCACACGCCGCCCAGCGCGTTCACCGCGTCCACCATTCCTTTAAAACCAACCGCAACGAAATCGGTAATGTCAAGGTCCAGATTCATATTCAGCATGCTGATGGCCTGCTGCGGACCTCCCTTGGCGTAAGCGGCGTTGCACTTACTGTAGGTGTCATTGCCCAGGTTTAAGTAAGTATCCCGATACACACTCATCAGATGCACTTCCTTGGTGTCCAGATTCAGCGATACCACCATGATGGTGTCGCTTCTGGTATTGGAGGTCAGATTACCCACCGTGGAATCCACGCCGAACAGCGCCACTGTATAGTAGCCCTGCAGTACCTCATTCTCCTGTACCGCCTGGTTGATGACGATCTCATCCTCCTGGATTTCCACCTTCTGAATACCGGTATCCTCATCCGTGGCCCGGGTCACCACCCAGAGAGCCACCAGCATAATCACCAGCACCAGCACTTCCACTAAAAGGATCGCCGCTGTCCTGGCTCTGCTTTTTTTCTTTCGTTTCTTTGTGTTTCCGGAACCTTCCGTCCTGCCGTTTGTACCTCGTTGCGCCATTTTCTCACGTTTCCTCCCGAATATTTAGTATGCGTTTTTATTGACAAACCCTTTAAAAAAGGTCATTAGCAAAATCTTAAAATCCAGCAGCATCGTCCAGTTCTCGATATAATAAATATCGTATTCGATCCGCTTTCTGATGGAAGTGTCCCCCCGATAGCCGTTCACCTGGGCCCAGCCGGTCATGCCCGGACGCACCTGGTGCTTGATCATGTAGCGGGGAATTTCCTCCTTAAACTTTTCCACAAACTGGGGCCGCTCCGGGCGGGGGCCGATCAGGCTCATGTCCCCTTTCAGGATATTGAAAAGCTGGGGCAGCTCGTCTAAGCTGGTGCGGCGCATAAATCTTCCCACCGGCGTCACCCTGGGGTCATCCTTCACAGTCCACCCTTTTGCCTCGTCCGCCGACGTCTGCATGACCATGGTCCGGAATTTATACATATCAAAGGTCTTATTGTGCCTGCCAACCCGCTCCTGCTTAAAAATCACCGGTCCGTCGCTGCCTGCTTTGATCAGGATCGCGCAGACGATCATAATCGGCGAAAACAGAATCATTGCCACAATGGCTCCGAACACATCCACACACCTCTTCCAGAAAGCGTTCCACGGATTGGTCAGAGGCACATTGCGGATATTGATCACCGGCAGCCCGTTCAAGTCTTCCGTATAGGGCTTTGTAGGAATCAAACGGTTATAATCCGGGATAAATTTGGTGTGGACTCCGTTCTTTTCACAGAATGCCACCACCTCTTCCAGCCGGTCATAATCCTGCAGGGCAAGACTGATGCCAATCTCGTCCAGATCATTCTGCGACAGGATTTCCTGTAGGGAGTCAATCTCCCCAATGACCTCCACTCCCTTATAGGTCCAGCCGGCCTTTTTGTGATCATCCAGAATGCCGTAAATTTTGTAGCCCCACTCCGGATTGCTCACAATCCGGTCGATATAGGCTTCCGCCGCCTGAGAATAGCCCACTAAAAGCACATACTTCTGGTTATATCCTTTTTCCCGCATGGAACGCAGAAAACGGCGCAGCAGGTATCGGTACCCCCCGTCATACACAAAATTCAGGACATAAAAATAGAACAGCATGATACGGGAAAAATCCCGGGCCTTTGCCAGATACAGGATGGCCAGCACCACAAAAATGCCCACCGTATTGGCCAAAAACAGGGTATCCAGCTCCAGCCGGAAGCGCATGGTGCGCTTGGGCGTGTACATTTTAAACGCGTAATATATGACCAGGTACACCGGAACAATGGAATACAGAAGCGAAAAATAAGTCTCCGGAGGGAGTACGCCGCCCTCGTCCATTCCGCCGATCCCCAGTATAAATTTAATATACCAGCTGGTGGCGTAGGCGGCGACAAGCATCAGCGCGTCCAGAAGCAGATGTATTTTATTTAAAAGATTCTGGTTGTCCTTGATCATGCGTTTCCCCGGTACTGTTTCTCCACAGTGATACGTTTCCGCGGCCTTCTCCGCTCAGGATCCGCCGACAGCTTTTAAAGCAGCCGGAATATATTGATCCAGAGCTGAAGCTGTATCTTCACGTAATTAGTCAGATGTCTCCACTGAAAAGTCACCTTATGGCTTCTGTTTTCACGCCCAAAGCACAGCTTCAGGCCCTCTGAAAGTCCCCTGACATATTCCCCGCCCAGTCCTTTTCTCATAAAAAACAGCGTTTTTATCAAAAAGCCCAAAAGGAGCAGGGGAAGATTGAGCAAAAGCTGAAAGAGAGGCATATTCTTCCACGGGAGATACACGCTGTTGCGGCTGGCCAGAGAAACCTTGAAGCTGTTGTAACGGGATCCGGAAAATCCACTGCCCTTATGC
>JAJQGR010000206.1 GCA_021200345.1 Lachnospiraceae bacterium
TTTCCCTGTCTCACACAATTCTGGTTGGTACAATCGGCTTCGGACACGAATACGCCGCCGTCCTCAATGACGACCGTATTATGCATGTCCCCCTGATCAATGCTGTAGGTTGTGTCTTTCTCTAACGGGAGACGGGCAACTTCTTCCCCGGCGACCTGAATCACCACATAATATGATGTATCAGTCCCGTCAGCGCCGCTCTGCGTATGACGCAGAAATAAGATGCAGATAAGGGCAGCGGCAACTGTCGCCGCCAGCAGAAGAAAATCGGTCTTCTTCATGATGATCATCCGCATACTGTTTCCTTTCATACAGGACATTACTCTCTCCGGCTTCGTCCTTTTTTATTCGCTGCTTTCATCAAGAATGATCACTGTTCCATCCTCCATCACCAGCAGGACCTGCGAGAGTACCTGATAGCCTTCCTGTGCCTTCAGCCGCTGCCAGAACGCCTTTGCGCCCTCCTGTGTTCTGGTCAGGACAAATATGGTCGAGAGTACATCGCTGTGCCAGGCCACGGCGCTGTCCGGATCACCGGAAGTATCCATTACCACCGTAGCGCTGACAATCTCCGTGTCCACCGGGTACCCGGTAGACGGATCAATGATATGGTGATACCAGACCCCCTCTATTTCCTGTCCTCTCTCATAAATCCCGGAGGTAACCACATACCCCTCTCTCAGGGATACGGTGGCGGCATAGTTCTCCGAGAAGGGGTCAGCAATTGCTACCGTATAGTCATCTTCGCTCCCCATAATAAACACATTGCCGCCCAGATTGACAATCACATGGGACAGATCGTTCTCCACAAAAAACTGCCGCAGTACTTCGCACATATAGCCCTTGGCAATGCCGCCGAAATTCAACTGCTGCCCTTCTCCAAGCGTCAGGATGCTGCCGGACAGCGATACGCGCTCACTTCCCACCAATGCCTTTGCCTCCGCCACCTGCTCCGCTGAGGGAAGTGAAAAATCCTCCTCCGTCACATTCCACAGATCAGACAAAGGTGTGATGGTCAGATCAAAAGTGCCTTCGGAAAGTTCATAATAATACAGGCCGACCTCTGTCAGATCGCGGCAAACGTCGGAAACTTCATAGGAGTATTCCGCCATCATAGCGGTCTCTGATCTGCCGTCGGCTGCCACGGCATGATCTGTCACATCGCCAGTGATTTCATCCTCCGATATGGCACGCTTCTGCGCGGCGTTGATCGCACCCACCTCGCTGGTCTCATCAAACCGGTCCAGATACTTTGCCTCATACTCCTGGCATAAAAGCAGGGCGTCTTCCAATATCTGAGACGCCTCCTCGCTTTCCGACTGGGAAGTGTAGGCTGTCAGGGTGACGATTGTGTCAAAACAATATCCGGTCTTATAGACAGTGATTTCCGTACCGGAGGTTTCAACGGCGCCGCTGTTTTGGTAAATCAGCAGGAATACCATCAGCAGAAGCACTGCCAGCCCTGCCGCGAAAGATGTCCGTCCCATTTCCTGCCAGTCAGCTTTCCCGCCGGGCACTGATCTGAATAGAGTGCGCCGGGCACTTCTCCGCGCAGGCGCCGCAGCCAGTGCACAGGCTATCATCAATCACCGCCAGGCCGTTGTCCATCTTCGCCGCGCCACTGGGACAGACCCTGGTGCAAAGTGTACAGCCTCTGCAGCCCACATCGCAGGCTGCCATAACTGTCCTTGCCATATCGTGAGAGGAACAGCGCACTCTGACAGGTGCGTTCTTCGGCACCAGGGAAATCAGGTGCTTCGGGCAGGCGGCCACGCACTTGCCGCAGGCCTTACACTTGTCCTCGTCCACCACCGCCACGCCCTGCACCACATGAACAGCGTCAAAGGGACAGGCTCTGACGCAGCTGCCCAGACCCAGGCAGCCATAGGCACAAAGCTTATCCCCGCCCCCCGGCGCCACCGAGGCGGCTTTGCAGTCCGCTTTCCCATAATATTCATATTTCACCCGGGTCACGGTACAGTCCCCGGCACAGGCCACAAAGGCAACCTTTTGCTCCCCGGCCTGGACCTCCACGCCCATGATTCGCCCAATCTCATCCGCCACGGCGGCGCCGCCCACCGGGCAGGCATTCACCGGTGCCTTTCCTTCCGCGATGGCCTTTGCCAGTCCATCACAGCCCGCGTAACCACAGCCGCCACAGTTATTGCCCGGCAGGGCCGCGCGCAGAGCTGCCTCCGTCTCATTTTCCTCCACAGCGAATTTTTTGCCGGCCAGGCAGAGCAGAATACCGATCAAAAGCCCCACCGCGCCCACTAAAACCGCTGACAGAAAGATGATTGTTACATGCATTGTATTCACCCAATCCTATCTCTCAAAACAATCCCGAAAATCCAATAAACGCCATGGCCATCAGTCCCGCCGTAATCAGCACAATGGGCGTTCCCTGAAAGGCTTTCGGCACGTCGCAATATTCCAGTTTCTCACGGATTCCGGCCATGATCACAATCGCCACCGTAAAGCCGACTGCTGTGCCGAACCCGTTTAAAGTACTGTAAAGCACATTATAATTTTCCTGCACATTGGTCAGCGCCACGCCCAGCACCGCGCAATTGGTGGTAATCAAAGGCAGATACACGCCCAGCGCCTGATACAGCCCGGGACTGGATTTTTTTAAAAACATCTCCACTAACTGCACCAGCGCCGCGATCACCAGAATAAAGACGATCGTTTCCAGGAATTCCAGACCGTTGGCTGCCAGTATGTACTGATAGATCAGACTGGTCACCGCCGACGATACGGTAATCACCAAAATGACAGCCGCCCCCATGCTGGCCGCCGTCTTCACTTTCCTGCTCACGCCCAGGAACGGACACAGGCCCAGGAACTGACTCAATACCACATTTTCCACCAGGGCTGCCGCCAGGACGATCTGTACCATTTCTTTCATGCCTTCGTCCCTCCTTTCACCTCAGTGGATTTTTCAGATGCTGCTCCAAAACAGGCCCCGCAGTTGCCGCTGCAGCTAAGCCCGCCAGCTGTCTGAGCCGCCGCATCCAGGCTCCCGGCTTTTCCTGCCGCGGCTGCCTTTGCCGCCTTATGATTACGGTACGCGTTCTGCGCCGCGATCAGGAACGCCAGTACAAAAAAGGCTCCCGGCGCCATCACAAAGAGGCTGATGGTGAAGTCCTCCGGAATCACCTGCACCGCGCCAAACAGCGTGCCGCTGCCCAGAAGCTCTCTGAAAATGCCGATACTGGTCAGCCCCAGGGTAAAGCCAAGTCCCATCCCCAGACCATCAAACGCCGACAGAAGCGGCGGATTTTTGGAGGCGTAGCTCTCCGCCCGCCCCAGGATAATGCAGTTTACCACAATCAACGGGATGTAAATTCCCAGTGCCGAATCCAGCGACGGAATATATGCTTTCAACAGCAGCTGCACGATTGTCACCAGCGTCGCCACAATCACAATATAAGCCGGAATTCTGACCTTGTCCGGGATCATTTTGCGCATGGAAGAAATCACAAAGTTGGACATCACCAGCACCACCGTAGTGGTCAGGCCCATTCCCAGAGCGTTCACCGCGGAGGATGTCACCGCCATGGTGGGGCACATGCCCAGCATCAGCACAAAGGTTGGATTCTCTTTAATCAGTCCGTTATATATCCGTTCCGTACATCCTTTTGTTTTCATTCCGCCACCTCCTGCAGCGCCCGCGCAAAGGCAAGGCCGGCGTTCACAGCCAAGGTAACCGCTCTGCTGGTGATCGTCGCGCTGCTGACAGCCACAATTTCCTCCTCCGAACTGCTCTCCCCCTTTACCACGGTAAAGGACTCTGCCGTCCTGTTCAGATACTGATCCTTAAATTCCGCTTTCTGCGCGTTCATACCCAGGCCCGCGGTTTCCTCCAGAGTCAAAAACTCCAGCCCTGTCACGCTGCCCTCTGTATTTATACCCAGTGCAATCTCGATATCGCCGCCGTAACCCGCATGTGACACGCTTGTCATTACATATCCAATCACCTCGCCGTCGGCGCTCAGGGCCGCCATACACTCGGTAATCTCTACTTTCGTAAGCCCTTCTTCCTCCAAAATCCGCTCCTGCTCCTCCATCAGTGCTGTGATTTCTTCTGTCTGCACAAAGGATGCCGCGTTCGCGCATACCGTCTGATACGCTTCTTCTTTCTCCTGCTGCTCTCTTTGCTCAATGGGCTCTTTCGTCACCGCATATACCGCCCCCAGCAAAAGGCCAGCGACCAGAGTAACCAAAAATAAGGACAGCGCCGGCGCAAACAGGGATTCATTCTTTTTTGCCATGTTTTCCGCCCTCCCTTCCGAACGCCACCGGCCGGGTCACCTTCTCGATCAAAGGCACCAGCAGATTGCCGATGATAATGGCGTAGGACACGCCCTCCGAGGAACTGCCGTACAGCCTGAAAATCGCCGTCAGCACCCCCAACAGCACACCGAAAAGGATTTTCCCTTTCTCCGTGATAGGACTGG
>JAJQGR010000147.1 GCA_021200345.1 Lachnospiraceae bacterium
CGCCTACGCTACCACTGCGGGCGTGACTGTCACGGGAACCGTTATCGCGGTCTTTCTGGCGACAATGACGGGCTATGTTTTATCCAGGAAGGACTTCCCCTGGAGAAATCAATTTGCTTTTTTCTTTTTCTTCACCACACTGTTCAGCGGCGGGCTGGTGCCCTCCTATCTGATGTGTATGCGTTACCTTGGGTTCAAAAACAGCTACCGGGCGCTGATTTTGCCCATGGCCTTTTCTGTCTGGAATATGATCATCGCCAAATCCTTTATGGCCGGGATTCCGGCGTCGATTACCGAGTCCGCCAAGATGGATGGAGCCAATGACTTCCTGATTTATGTGAAACTGATTCTGCCCCTGTCCAAACCGCTGGTGGCGACCTTAAGCCTTTTCTCGGCTCTGGCCTATTGGAATGACTGGTATAACTGTATGCTGTATATCACAGACGAGGATAAGCTGATGCTGCAGTATTATCTTCAGAGAATGTTAGGAAGCGCGGAAGCCATGCGCAAGGTGGCGGAAAACTCCGGAATTGCGATTACCACGGTACCTTTGGAGAGTATGAAAATGGCGATGACTGTAATCGCCACCGGGCCGATTATTCTGCTGTATCCTTTTGTACAGCGTTATTTTGTAAAGGGAATGACCATCGGCGCGGTAAAGGGATAAATCATCAAAAGGAGTGCTTTATGAAAGAAAAACATTTTACCTGCAAAAGGGATCAGCTGTTGATCAGAGGAATGGAATTCTGGCCGGAAGGCGCCGGGACAGATCAAAAATATCCGGCAGTGATTCTCAGTCATGGATTTACGGGCAATTATACGGATGTGATCAGCTTCTGCCGTAAATTCGCGGCCTGGGGGTACGCCGCTTTCTGTTTCAGCTTTTGCGGCGGCGGGAGAGAGGGACAGGATCCTGCCACTGCCAGCGAGGGCGACTCCAGGGATATGACTCTTGAGACGGAGGTGGCGGATCTTCTGGCGGTGGTAGATTATGTGAAAGGGTCTGATCATGTGCTTCCGGAGGAGATTGTTCTTGGCGGCTTCAGCCAGGGCGGGATTGTCAGCGGACTGGCCGCGGCCAGACGCCCGGAGGAAATCAAAAAGCTGATCATGGTCTATCCGGCGCTGTGTATTCCGGATCACGCCAGACAGGGCAGACTGGGCGGCGCCAGGTATGATGTGGACCATGTGCCGGAGGAATTCAAATGCTCAGCCACCGTTCTGGGAAGAAACTTCCACCAGGAAGCTTCTCAAATGGATCCGTTTCTGGAGCTGGCTCCTTTCAAGGGCCCTGTTTTGATTTTGCAGGGAATGGAGGACCCGGTGGTGAATTATTCCTACGCGATCAGGGCCAAAGAAAATTATGAACCGGGACAGTGCGCTCTGCAGCTGATGGAAAGGATGGGGCATGGACAGAATGAACAGCAGGAGGAGAGCATGTTTGCTTCCATGCGCCAGTTCCTGGACGGCAGGAAAGAGATCCTGACTCTGCATGTGTATATCACTCAGACCGATGAGACTGTAGTGAAGGAAAGTGCCCGGACAGGCAGGGCGGCGAAAGAGACCGGGGATGAGACAACGAAAGAAATCGTCCGCAAAAATCTGTATTTCACGGGCTATTGTGATACGGAATATTTCCGCGGCATCATCCTGCCCGGCGGCTGCGACTGTCAGGAGCATGTGAACGGGCAGTGCGTCAGCCTCAGGGCGGAGTATACCCTGTATGGTCTGGACAGGGATGGGAAACCCTGTCATGTCCATGTGATTAACCGTCAGGAGGGAGAGGATTTTCGCCCGGTCATCAGCACGGACAGCCAGGCGCTTGCATGGATGAATACCGCGGATCTGACAGCGGTGCTGGAAGGGGGCGAGGGCGGCGTGGTGGTACGGATATATCATTTGGGCTGATTGTATGATTTTTCGTCAAACCGTTCTTTTAACAGATCAATCAGCCTCTCCGCAATCGGTGTAAAGACCTGATATTTTTTCCAGATGATATACATTCTCGTCTCCAGCTTTGGAAAAAGAGGGCGGAAGCATAAGCCATTTTCCGGGCTGATATCCGCCAGGCGGTCAAAGACCAGCAGGCATCCCAGTCCTTCTTTCACAAATACGGAGCCATTATAAAACAGGTTGACGGTTCCGACAATATTCAGCTGATCCACAGCCTGGCCGCACCATCTGGGCAGGTCTGTGCGGATAGACTGAGGCGAAATAATGAGCGGAAGACCCTGGATATCCTCCAGACATATCGTTGTTTTCTGCGCCAGGGGATGGTCTGCCCGCATTAAAAGACCCCAGGTGTCTCCGCCCGGCAGGGAAAGATAATTATACCTTGAAAGGTCGGGCGGTTCCACAATGACCGCAAAGTCGGAAAGCCCCTGCTCCAGATCATTCACCACCACCCTGGTGTCTCCGCTGGTGATGTGGAACCGCAGTCCCGGATATTGACGGCGAAAATCTTTGATGGTACCTGCCAGATGGTGGATCAGCCAGGATTCGGCACAGCCGATCCGCACATCGCCGCCTGTCACATCGTTCAGGGACTGAAATTCTTCGATGGTCTTGTCTGTCATGTCCAGAATATCCTCCGCGCGCTTGCGGAGCAAAATTCCCTCTTCTGTCAAATGCACGTTGTAATTTCCTCGAACAAATAACCTGCACCCAAGCTCTGCTTCCAGCTCTTTCAGTTGCTTAGATAAGGTTGGCTGGGAAATATGCAGCGTTCTGGCCGCACCCGTAATGCTGCCTTCTCTGGCGACTTCTATAAAATAGCGTAAAACTCGCAGTTCCATCATGTTATCTCCTATGGTCCCATTATAACGCAATCAGATATTCTTATCAAGAATAACCAGAAATAGAAATTAAGTATTTGCCGTTCTTCCAGCTTCGATATAAAATAGAAGCATCGAGGGAGGTGAGCAGCCATGCCGGAAGCGAACAATGAGGCCCAGTGCTTTTATGAAAACCTCAAAGACATCGGCTTTGGGGAGGAAATGATTTCCCGCTGTGTTCTGCTTAAGAGGGAGGGCCGGAACAGAGAATTGTTGTTTATCCTGCAAAACAGCCGCCGGGATTTACTGAACTGTATTCATACAGAACAGAAAAAGCTGGACTGCCTGGACTATCTTGTGAACAGGCTGAACAAAAAGGAGGCGGGGCAGCGTTGACAGGGGAAGAATTTATGGAACAGATCGATGCTCTGGACCGGAACGAAAAACACGACTGGTATTAAAGCCGATATATAAGAAAGCGAGGCAGTTATCATGGAAGAAAAATTAAATCTGACAATGGAATGGGACAAAACATTTCCCAAAAGCGACAAGGTGAACCACAGCAAGGTCACCTTTCACAATCGGTACGGCATCACACTTGCTGCCGATCTCTACGAGCCCAAAGAGGCAACGGGACAGCTTCCTGCTATCGCAGTATGCGGACCTTTTGGCGCTGTAAAGGAGCAGGCTTCTGGACTGTATGCTCAGACAATGGCGGAGCGTGGCTTTCTGACGATTGCTTTTGATCCCTCCTACACTGGTGAAAGCGGCGGGCAGCCCCGCTATATGGCTTCTCCGGACATCAACACGGAAGACCTTATGGCGGCAGTGGACTTTTTAAGCGTGCAAGACAACGTGGATCCGGAAAAAATCGGCATTATTGGCATCTGCGGCTGGGGCGGTATGGCACTGAATGCGGCAGCGCTGGACACCCGCATCAAGGCCACGGTAGCCTCTACCATGTACGACATGACCCGTGTGAACGCCAACGGCTACTTTGACAGTGAGGACAGCGAGGAAGCCCGCTATGAGAAGCGCAAAGCACTCTGTGCGCAGCGCATTATCGACTATAAAAGCGGCAGCTATGCCCTGGGCGGCGGCGTGGTCGATCCGCTGCCGGAGGATGCGCCGTTCTTCGTAAAGGATTACTATGACTATTATAAAACGAAGCGCGGTTATCATCCCCGCAGCCTAAACTCCAACGGCGGCTGGAATGTGACGGGATGTGAGTCCTTTCTGAATATGCCGATTTTGCAGTACAGTCAGGAAATCCGCAATGCCGTCCTCATCATCCATGGGGAAAAAGCCCACTCCTGCTATTTCAGCAGGGACGCGTTCGCGAAGCTGACCGGCGATAACAAAGAGTTGATGATTATTCCGGGAGCAGTCCATACGGACCTGTACGACAGAACGGATATTATTCCATTTGATAAGATGGAAACTTTCTTCAGAACTTGTTTGAATTAAGAATACAAAACAGGGAAGCATTCAGGCCAAAGCGCCTGGGTGCTTTCCTCTGGCGTATTGTGCATGAAGGCGCGCCGGTATCTGTATTGTCTGTGAAAAATAGCCTGTGAAAAATCTGAAAAAGTTTTTGTTGCATTTTAGAAAAAAGCTGTTATAATAAAACGTGCAGTCGCGAAAGCGACACAGACGGGATCATAGCTCAGC
>JAJQGR010000294.1 GCA_021200345.1 Lachnospiraceae bacterium
ATTGATAATAGAGGAAACGGTAGTCAGCAGCTGAATCGGCGTAATCTGAAAGCCCTGTCCAAAGGCCATGGTAGCCAGTTCCACATTTCCCATATCTTCCATTTCATGGACAATGGTTCTGGATTCGCCGGGCAGATCCACGCCGGTCTTCGTACTCAGACCGAAGCTTTCAAAATATCTGTAATAGGTCTCCACTCCCAGCCGCAGGCCAATCTGTACAAACACCGGGTTGCAACTGTTCTGCAGAGCAGTGATAAAGGTCTCCGCTCCGTGCCCGTTGGTTCTGGCGCAGCGGATTCTCCTGTCGTCTACTGTCACATATCCCGGGCAGTAAAAGCTTTCCTCCAGAGAAACTGCCCCTTCCTCCAGAGCCGCAGCCGCGGTAATGATTTTAAATGTAGAGCCCGGTTCATAGCTGTCGCTGATAACACCGTTGCGCCACATGGTGTTCAGATTGTCTTCCGTATTGCCGTCCGTCAGCTTTTTGGCCCAAAGCTCCGTCAGCTCATAAGGAGAATTCAAATCAAATTCCGGCACATTGACACAGGCATATATTTCCCCGTTATTGGGGTTCATGACCAGGATCATGACATTCTCCGCTTCCTTGGTCTCGTATGCCTGTAAAGCCAGCTGTTCAGCGTAATTCTGGATATTGGCGTCAATGGTGATCACCAGGTCCTGACCGGCCGTGGGCTCAATTCTGCGCTCCCCTTCCTCCTGAAGTTCAATCCCGGAAGCGTCGGTCATGGTGAGAATTTTTCCGCTTTCTCCGGTCAGATATTCCTCATATACCGCTTCAAGACCCAGAATCCCCTGATTATCGCTGCCGGTAAAGCCAAGCACCTTGCTGGCAAGGGTTCCATAAGGATAATAACGCTTGTAATCCTCGTCCACCTTGACTCCCGCCAGATCATAGCCGCGGATCCGGTCTCCCACCTCTTTGGGTACATTGCTCTTAATCCGCTCTCTGGAGGTATATTTCTCCACCCGGGTACGCACATATTCTTCGGTAAGCCCCAGCTCCCGGCAAAGGACCTCAATCACCCTCTCCTTATCCTCCACCTGGTTATATATGACGGAAATGGTGCATACCGTCTCATTGTCCGCCAGTACAACCCCGTTGCGGTCCAGGATCCGTCCCCGCAGGGCTTTGATTTCCCGTTCCCGCTCCTGTAAGTCCGTGGCCAGCCCGGAATAATACTCTCCCTGCGCCACCATAATATAAATCAGACGTCCCAGCAGCGCGCACAACAGCAGAATACTGGCCGCCGCAAAAAAAAGGATCTTTTTCTTCTGATAAGTCCTGACAAACATAAATAACCTCACAGAAAGTCTTATGTTATGTTATGTTTCTTTCCATGAGGTTATGCTCAAAGTCCTTTTACAGGCTGTTTATTCTTCTGTCGTCTCATTCTGCCCGGTTTCCCCGGATTCTGTTTCCTCCGTACCGGTCTCCTCCGTCTCAGAGACTGTGCTTTCCACAACATCCGCCACTGTGGAGCCGATGGTGGTCGTGGCGGCGCCATTATCCGCGCCGGTCTCATTCAGCAAATCCGCGTTGTCGGCGCTCTCCGCGATATCCTCCTCGGTATCTTCCAGCGCTCTCTTTTCCAGATAGCCCTGAATCACGGCCTCATTTCTCTCAGCAAGCTCCGCTTCCTCCTCCTCGGTCAGCTCCTCGGTCATGAAAATATTCAGATAAGGCAGGATGTCCGTCATGATATCCTTGCTGAGCCAGCAGGCATATTTCGTAGAATTGCCCTGATCCTCCACGTTGGGCCGGTCAATGACCACATACACCAGCACCTGGGGATCATCCGCCGGAGCATAGCCGCAAAACGAAATCACGTAATCCCCGTTTCCTCTGGGAAGGGTCTCGCTGGTACCGGTCTTGCCGCCGATCAGATATCCCGCCACGGCCGCCCTGGCGCCGGTACCTTCCGTAATCACATTATTACAATATTCTATGATTTTCTCACTGGTGGACTCAGAGATGGTTCTCTTCACCAGTTTGGGAGAAATATTCTCCACCACGGTTCCATTGGAGCTGACGATCTGGCTGACCACCCGGGGCTCATACAGATAACCGCCGTTGACTAAGGAACTGAAGCTGGCCGCCATCTGAATCATGGTCACCTGAAAGCCCTGCCCGAAGGAGGATGTTGCCAGCTCCGAGCTGCCCAGGGTGTCCGCCGTATAGATCAGGCTGGCAGTCCTGGCTTCCCCTGCCAGATCAATATTGCTCTTTAATCCAAAGCCGAAGCGATTCTGAAACTCCGCAAAGGTATCGCTGCCCATGGCCTGGGAAATATACATCATGGCCACATTGCAGGACTGCTCAATGGCGTTGGACACGGTCACCAGCCCATGCCCGGAGGTATTGTGGCACCGGATGGTCCAGCCGCCGATTTCCAGATAGCCATTGCACTGATAGGTCTCATTGCCGGTAATCGTCCCGGTTTCCAGCGCCATCGCCACCGTAAAAGGCTTGGCCACAGAGCCTGGCTCGTAGGTATCGGAAATGCAGAAATTACGCCAGATCTGGTTGGACTCGGTGTAAAAGGCATCCGAATCCTCCTGCAGGGCAGCCCACTCTGCATCCGTAAAATACTGACTCAGATCATAGGGATCATTGCAGTCAAAGCCGGTATTGCTTGCCATGGCCAGGACGCTTCCGTCATTCACGTCCATAACAATCACGCCGATATTTTCCGCACCCGCGCCCTCACGGTAATTGTCCCTGAGCTCCTCATTATAATAGTCAATCCATTTTTCCACAATGGTCTGAATATTGGCGTCAATGGTCGTTACAATATTATAGCCGTCAGAAGCCGGGATGGTGGTGACGTTAACCTCGCTGTCCTCATTCAGGTATCCGTACTCTCTGCCGGACGTACCGTTCAGAATATCATTGTAATATTCCTCCAGGCCAAACATGCCGTTGTTGTCGGAACCGGTAAAGCCAAGCACCTCGCTGGCCAGCGTGCTGTAGGGATATTTTCTTTCGTACTGCTCCTCAAACCAGATGCCGGTGATGTGGGTGCCGCCGTAGCTTTCTCCCTTTGCCTGCGCTGCCGCCTCGCCTGTCTCATAAACCTGATCCACATAGTCATAATAAGCCTGCATCTCATCGTAGGAAATGCTCTTACATACAATGCGGTACTGAGAGGTGGAATACTCACTGACATATTCTTTCACCGCCGCAATATCCACGTTGTCAAAGCAGGCCTCTAAAGCCTCCATGGTCGGCGTATATGCCTCCTCATCCTCCAGCATGGCTTTGGTGTCCAGAATGACATTGTACACCTTTTCACTGTAAGCCAGAATGGTGCCGTTGGCGTCCATTATGGATCCTCTCTTATAGGGAAGGGTGGTTGAATCGTATGCCTGCTGACTTAAGACTATCTGTTTGTATTTCTCTTCACTGGTGGCGGTAATGTTTACAAGCTGCCAGACTAAAAAACCGGCACACACAAGGCAAAAGCCGCAGAAAAAAGCCAGCTTTCTGCGCATATACGGCCGGAATTTGGTTGGGTCCGCCTTTTTTTGCCTGCTTTGCCGACTTGATCTGCTCTGTACGCCTCTTCCCCCTCCGTTGGAATTTCCGGCTCTGTTCATATCAATCCTCGTCCCCGACTACGACGCTCTGCTCCAGATAATCGTCGATCTGGGAATCGTATGTAATAATCTGATCCTCGGAAGCATATACCATACCAAGATCCATGATGGCAATCTCTCTGACCTCTTCCAGATCTACGCTGGCCTCGATCCTGTTTAAATACTCATCATTGCTGGCTGACAGGTCATTGACCTGGGTTTCCAGAGACTGAATATTGCTGCGAAGCTGGGTAATGTCCGACTGCAGTCCCACATAACGCAGCACCATCACTCCCAGGAATAGAAATGACAGTGTCACCACCAGCAGTCCCAGCTTATTGACCGGAGAGGCCTGAAGGGTAACTCTTCCCTTCTCAGCCCTGACATCCACCTGGTGCCTTACCGGCGCCTGTCTGCGGGCCGGTGCTGCCTGAGACGATGAGTGAACCCGTGAGGGAGCCGGCTGAGCTGCCGCGGCTCCATACTGATACTGGGCATGGCTGTTTGGCGAAACTCTTCTGCCGTTTCCGGCTCTTCCATTTTTCCTTGTATTCATCTGTGCGTTGACATTTCTGCGGTTTGTGTAGTTGTTGACTGCCATAATCAAACCTCCTTTTTGAAGACCCTGAGCTTCGCGCTTTTGCTTCTCTTATTTTCTTCAAGTTCCCTTTTAGAGGGCAAAATTGGTTTTTTCGTAATGATTTTCCCCTGTGATACCCTGCCGCAGGTACATACCGGAAAAGAGGGCGGGCAGATACAGGGCTTTTCCGCTTTCATAAAAGCGGATTTTACAATGCGGTCCTCCAGGGAATGAAAGGTGATGATACACAGCCTCC
>JAJQGR010000142.1 GCA_021200345.1 Lachnospiraceae bacterium
AATTCTCACTGTTGCCATAGCTGGTGCTCTTGGCCAGTCCGTAGGGATAATGGTCCGTGCAAAGAACAATCACCGTATCCTGGGCAATCCCTTTTTCCTCCAGGGTTTCCACCAACGTAGTCAGGGCTGCCTCCAGCTCCATCTGATAGCAAAAATAGTAGAGCGTTGTATCCTGATAGGTGTCTCCCAGCACCTCCCGCACCCTCTCGATATTTCTGGTGGTGCGGCTGTCCCCGGCCTTGTAGGCGCCATGGCCGCTGTAGGTCATCCAGTACCAGCTGAATGGCTGGTCGTCCACGCAATGCTCTAAAATGGCGCTGATGGTGTCCACGTCATAATTGCTCCACTGCTGGATATCCAGAAGGCCGCTGCCGAAGGTCAGAAAATCATCGTAGCCCAGGTTGGTGTGGGTCTCATTCCGGCGATAGACCGTATAAGTCCCATTGTGGAAGGCCAGCGTGGAATATCCCTGCTGTCCCAGCATATTTCCCATGGTGTAATACACGTTTTTGCCGATGGTCTCATACATGGAAGAGACGCCGTCGGTGGGCACCAGACCCAGCAAAACGGAATATTCCCCGGTGGAGGTGGAGCCGCCCCAGGCCGGCTGATAGAAATCCGTGAATTTGATTCCCTGGTTCGCCAGGCGATAAAGCGTGGGCGTCAGCTCCTCACTGATCACCTGGGCACTGAAAGCCTCCGCGGTGATCAGGATCAGATTTTTGCCTTCAAACAGGCCGGTATACTGATTTTTGGAGGTTGGCTCCAGGCCGGAGACATACTCATGCAGGGCGATGATATTGCTGTTGGTCTCAGACGCTATCAGAGCATCAAAATCAATGTTCAGGACGTTGCAGCCGTAATCTATCTCCTCCGGCTCTGTGCTTTCTGCTACTGTACTCTCTGCCTCTGTGCTTTCTGATTCCGTATTCTCCGCTTCCATCCCCTCCGGATCGTTATCCCCGTCCGGTTGATTGGCGGGTGCGGCGTCCGCTTCCTTTTCCTCTTCCCCTGCACCCGTATTCTCCGCGGACTGCCCCATCTCCGTATTCTCCCCGTCAACTCCCTCCGTGGCGTCCACGAAGCTGACCGTTTTGCTTCCCGGCAGACTGCCGTAGGCAAAATCCAGTAAAGTCCCGGTCAGTAGTCCAAAGGTCTGAGAGGCTGTATCATACTCATACTGCTCCCGGAAAAGATCGCTGACAGAAGAAACGCTTCCCTCATAAAAGGCTGTGCCCAGGCCGATGATCACAGAGGCCAAAAGCAGCCCCATCCGATAAGTCAGCCCCGGCTTTTTGTCCGGCAGGATTCTTTTGCCAAAGATCAGATACAGAATCACCGGCAGCAAAAACAGGATCATCACATAGAAGGAATTGACCACCGCCACAATCAGATCGGAGCGAAACTCTCCCAGCACATTCCCGCCGCCAGCCAGCATGGAGGATACGGTCATATAGGTCTGGTAGGTGCGCCTGACGATGCATTCCACAATATAAAACACAGAAATCAGCGTCAGAATCAAAGCAGTCAGCCATCGGCTGATTTTTCCCGTAAAAAAGGAAGCCAGGGCGCTGAGAAGCAAACTCAGTATGATAGATGATAAAACCGGGAAGAGCAGATGGGCCAACACCTCTGTCTCCGTCAATATCCGCAGCCAGATTTCATCCCATAAAAAAATGGCCGTAAAAAGAAAAATTTGTTGGAAGCTTTCCGTAATTTTTATGATTTTCCCGTTCTCAGATGGTAAATTCATGGTGCCAGCCAGCCCTCTATCCTGTACGTACTTCACCGCGAAAACAGGGAGATTCCCCGAAGGTCTCTCCCTGATTTTCAGACAGTATTTTTCGCGGTTTCCTAACAAAAATATACGCCTGTATTTGCTGCTGACGCAAGCCTCTTTTCCTTAAGATTTTCTTAAGATGACAGTCAACGACAATTTGCCTTTGAACCTATACAAAGCTCATTCGTTTCCTGCTGTTGGGGATCCCAAGCATTTCCCGATATTTCACCACCGTTCGCCTGGAAACAGAATATCCTTCCTTACAGTTTTAAATTTCTTCCAAACCTCTGCTCACAGACCCGGATCAGATCCTCTCTGAAATCCGGATGGGCAATCTGGATCAGGCCCTCATCCAGCAGCGGAACCATTTTGGAGATTTTGCCTTTTACAGTAGAGGGCATGGCGATAATGGCTCTGCCTCCCTTACTTCTGGCCGCGCCGCGGACAAAATCCACCTGTCCTCCGGTGCCGGAAATCTGTTTATAGCCGATACTCTCAGAGGCCACCTGCCCCATCAGATCCACCTGCACGCAGGAATTGATGGACACCATATTGTCATTCTGCGCGATCAAAGTCCCGGAACGGCTGATGATCCCCTGCCGCTCCAGGTCCCACATGTTTCTGCCCAGTACATCCTCTTCCTTCAGTCCGTGGCCACAGTGCTGATCACAATCTCATCGGCGCCAACGCCGGTCTTTCTCTTCACAATATCCTCAATCTGGGCCAGCTGAGCGTCCGTCAGGGAAGCGGCGTTGATCACCACATCCACTCCCGTATCCGAGATGCTGACAATACAGTCGGAAAAGCCCTTGGCCTGCAGTAAAATCTCCGCCCCGGTCTCCATTTCCGCCCGGTTGGTCATGGCCAGAATGTCCTGGACGGCCTCCGCCTTCAGCTCGTCTGTCACCTCCGTACTCTCAATGATGGAATACAGACTTTCCTCATTTTTGGCCCGGGTCTGTTCCTTTAACAGCTTGGCGTCGTTGATGGTGGCCACCCCGGTGGAGGACGTATACACCGTTTCCCCGGGAATTTCATCAGACTCCGGCTCCACGCTGGTCATGACATCCTCAGAATAATTTTCCAGCTCCACATCTGTCTGCGTATCCAGCTCCTCCATCAGCGCCGCCTGCTCCAGATCCTCATCCGTAATATCCGACAGTACTGTGCTGTCATACTCATCCAGCAGATCCTCTATGGTCAGCTGGTCGCTGATCAGGGTCTCATCGGAGACCTCGGCGCTTGTCTCCAAAACCTCCTCCGACGCTTCCCCCGCGAAATGAAGATATCCGGCAGCCGCGATCATCACCGCCAGCGCCGTGATCATGACCTGGTTCTTTTTTACCATGCTCTTCAAATCCATTACTCCTCCGCTTTTTTCTTTACTACTTTTATCTTATGAGCGTCCA
Source organism: Lachnospiraceae bacterium (assembly GCA_021200345.1). Lineage (GTDB taxonomy): Bacteria > Bacillota > Clostridia > Lachnospirales > Lachnospiraceae > RGIG6307. Next base: position 3,190 of record JAJQGR010000142.1, read on the forward strand.
GTCCAAATAATACCTCCACCGCTTCCACAATCTCCAACCGTACCGTGCTGTCATCGCCGCCCTCCGCCAGCACAAGTACGCCCTGAATCTTCGGCAGACTGGTCTGCACCACATAAGGGTTTCCATCCTCTCCAAAGACCACCGTCCGGGTCACATTCTCCGTGGTTTCCTCTCTGGTGCCGCCCTGAGAATCCGCCTCCGCTAGGGAGCTGGTCTGAGAGCTCTCCTCCTCATAGAGCACAGACTGCTCCCCGGATTCCACAGTTACCCAGGCTGTCACCTGCCCCGCCCCGTCCATCTGGGACAGGTATGCCGTCAACTTTTGGGACAGAGCGTCCGCGTAGTCCTGGCTGCTGCCGGTGATACCAAAGCTGCCGGTGTCCGCCGTTTCCCTGCTTCCCGCCCCATCATCACTGTCCGCCGTTCCGGAACCGCTTCCGGCAGCTGCCCCGCTGTCCCCGGATATTCCCCAGGCCGTCAGCCCTTCGCTGTCCTCCCCGCTTTCTGATTTCCCCGACTGGGGCCAGAGCACCAGCGCCAGCAGCACCCCTCCCAGCAGAAGGATCAGCCACTTTTCCCTGGCGGACATGGGTCTGCCGCCGGAAAATAACCCCGATAGTTTTTCTTTTACCGCTTTCATGATCTGTTCCGGCTTTTCCATGGCAATCTTCTTCTCTCTCCTTCCGATCCCGTCTTTGGATCCTGTTTCCCACTTTAGTCCGAAATCTGCACCTGATCTACCTCAATTCTGGGAATATCCTCCACTATCGGTACCTTGATATTTCCGTTTTCCGTATTTTCAGCGTCGTTTTCTTCCACATGTTCCTTTTCCTCCGGTTCATCGTTTGCGTCCTCTTCTTCCTCCTGGATTCTCTGGGTCCCGACGCTCTTTGCTGCTCCTTCCCAAATACTCTCCAACTCCATTTCCTCCCCAGTCAGCCAGGATAGCCAGGTGTCCTCCGTAAGGCTCCCTGTGATCTGCAAAATTCCCCCACACAGACTGCAGGCCACCAGCAGCCCAGTCACCAGTTTTATCAGATGCCCGTACTCTTTCCCATTTCCCAGCATCTGCATAAAATCGATAATAAGGATCAAAATCACCGCCGTTTTCATATCCCCATCCTCTGATTGGTGGTACACACTGCCAGAATCACCCACACCAGAAACAGCACCACGGAAAGTCCCGAAAGCTTCAGCAGATATTCCACAGATACCCCTCCCTCATCC
>JAJQGR010000129.1 GCA_021200345.1 Lachnospiraceae bacterium
ATCAATGGGGTTCGGCGTCTTCTCGCTGTTAGGGTTGGCCTGGGCAAAATCCCGTCCCATGTAGTACTCCTGGGCATCATCATAGCTGATCAGCCCCAGCCGCTCGCTCATACCAAACCGGGTAACCATACTGCGGGCCCGTTTCGTGGCGTGCTCAATGTCGCTGGACGCTCCCGTAGTAATGTCGCCAAAAATAATCTCTTCCGCAATGCGTCCGCCCAGAGATACCATAATATCCTGTTCCATTTTGCTCTTAGTCCAGAACATCTCATCATTTTCCGGCAGAGGCATGGTATAGCCTGCGGCCCCCACTCCCGTCGGGATAATGGAAACCGTGTACACCGGATCCATATCCGGCAGCACATGAAACAAAATGGCATGCCCGGTCTCATGATAGGCCGTAATTCTCTTCTCCTTATCGGAGATGACGCGGCTTTTCTTTTCCGCGCCGATCCCTGTCTTAATAAAGGCTGACTGAATATCCGCGCTGGTGATATAAGGGCGGTTTGCCATGGCCGCCATGATAGCCGACTCGTTTAATAAATTTTCCAGATCCGCACCGGTGAAGCCGGCTGTGGTTCTGGCCACCTGCTTTAAATCCACATCATCGCCCAGAGGCTTATTTCTGGCATGAACCTTCAGGATCTCCTCTCTTCCGCCCACATCCGGCCTGCTGACAGCAATCTTACGGTCAAAACGTCCCGGGCGCATGATAGCCGGATCCAGGATGTCCACCCGGTTGGTGGCCGCCATCACAATGATCCCTGTATTGGGCGTAAAACCGTCCATCTCCACCAGAAGCTGATTTAAGGTCTGCTCCCTTTCGTCATGGCCGCCGCCCATGCCGGTACCCCGCTTTCTGGCTACGGCGTCAATCTCATCAATAAAAACGATGCAGGGGGCGTTCTTTTTGGCGTTTTCAAATAAATCCCTGACCCGGGAAGCTCCCACGCCCACAAACATTTCCATGAAATCCGAACCGGATACCGTGAAAAACGGCACACCCGCTTCCCCGGCAATGGCTTTGGCCAGCATGGTCTTACCTGTGCCCGGAGGCCCCTCCAGCAGCACGCCCTTGGGGATACGGGCGCCAAGAGCGGTAAATTTCGACGGTTCTTTCAAAAAGGCGATGATTTCCTCCAGATCCGCCTTTTCCTCTTTCAGTCCCGCCACATCTTTCAGGGTAATGGGGCTGTCCGTAGTCATCTGCGCCCGGCTGCGGCCAAAATTCATCATTTTGCTGTTGGCGCTGCCGCCTCCATTCTGCTGATTGGTGAGCATTGTGATAAACAACATGGCCACCGCCGCCACAATCAGCAGGGGCAGCATATTATTGATAAACCAGCTCTCTTCCGGTACGGCGTCCACATAGACCGCCACATCTGAAAGCTCCCTGATTTCCTCCTCCATCGTCTCCACGTTTGTCACATTGACCGTATATGTGCTGCCGTCAGTCAGCACCACTTCCACCGTGCCGGTAGGAATATCTCTGCTCTGTGAAATCGTGACATAGGATACATTCTGCGCGTTTAAATCCGCAAACAGCTCATCTTTTGTGCGGCTTGCAGTTGAACCTGTAGAACTGCCGGCCGAGATCAGAGCCATCAGCAAAAGTCCCATCGCCAGTAAATACAGGACCATGCCGTTCACGCTTCTGTTTTTATTCAAAATATCGTCCTCTCTTTAAATCTTTCTATTCAAACCTGACAATCCCCACATACGGAAGATTTCGGTATTTCTGGGCATAATCCAGCCCATAGCCAACCACAAATTCGTCCGGAATCTGAAATCCTGTGTAGTCCACAGTCACATCCTTCCGACGCCTTTCCGGCTTATCCAGTAAAGTGCACAATCGGACGGAAGAAGGTTTTCTGTCTGCCAGCATCTCCAGCATATAGCTTAGGGTATTGCCGGAATCGATAATATCCTCCACCACCAGAACGTCCCTGCTCATGATCGGCTCGTCCAGATCCTTGGTGATTTTCACCACGCCGCTGGATTTTGTCGCGTTGCCATAGCTGGATACACACATAAAGTCCATCGTCACCGGGACTGTAATGTGTTTGGCCAGCTCGCACATAAAAAAGACGCCCCCTTTCAGGGTACAGACCAGATGCAGCTCTTTTCCGGCATAATCCTTACTGATCTGCTCCGCGATCTCCCGAATTCTCTGCTTTACCTGTTCTTCCGGGATCATCACTTCAATTCTCTCCGCCATCCGTTTTTTCCTCCAAATGTACTTTCAGTATATTTTTTGTCTTCGCGGTAACTTTATATTCCATACTGATACGGTGTCCGACCACCCACAGAATATGGGAACCGTCAGCCAAAAGCCACAGCCGTTCTCTTTCTTCTCTGGGAATCTTCTCATTCACCAGATAATCCTGCAGCCGTTTTTTGCTTCCGTCCGCACTGACCACAAGATAATCCCCGGGGCGTCTGTGCCGCAGCAGCAGATGATCATTGATTTTATCACAATCAAACCATTTCGTACAATCATTTTGCGGAATATTATTTATTTTTTCACACATTTTATCCGGATGAAGCACGGAAAGTACAAGTCTTCCCCCATCAGGCAGCAACACTTCTCTTTCCGGAGAAATGTTACCGGCATTATCATCCAGGGCCGACCGCAGAGCTGTGATACACTCTGCCAAAGGGATGCACAGGCCGCCGTCTTCCGCGGGCGCCGATTCTTTTTTGTATATTCTGAACGCAAGGTAACTCTTTCGCGCCCGCAGCCCATGGGGAAGATCGCAGTCCTTCTGTCCCCCTTTGTCCAGCAATTTTCTCATATTCTCTATATGAAGAGAGGTGAAATCCTTTCTGGAGCCGCAGACTCTGACCGCGCTTTCCATCAGCACTTCCCTCTGTAAGGCGACCGGAAGCGCTTTTAACTCCCGCAGGGGAAGTGTCACACCGGTTTCATCAAACTCAGCGTTTTGTTCCAGAAACACGGCAGCCTGACTATTCAGATATTCCCACACATCCCGAAGCTGTTCGGCGCACTGCCCCATGTGTTCCACCGCTCCCGTACAAATCGCTTCCGACAAAGGGATAACACAGGCCCGAAGCTGATTACGGGTATAATTCATGTCCAGATTGCTGGCGTCCTCCACATGCTCCAACCCGTTCTTTTTCAGGTATTGATTGATCTCCTGCCGGTTTACGCACAAAAAAGGCCGAATAATACGGCCTCTTACCGGCCGGATACCGGAGAGCCCTTTCAGCCCGCTGCCGCGAAACAGCTGAAAAAGCATGGTCTCCGCATTATCATTGGCATGATGAGCCACCGCAATTTTATCACAGCCATACTCCTGCCGGCACTGCTCAAGAAGCTCATATCTGGCAGTGCGGGCCGCTTCCTCCAGCCCGGTCCCCGGCGTTTGGGCAAGCTTTCCCTCCTCAATCCGGCGGCAGACAAAAGAAACCCCCATCTCCTGACAGAATCGCGCGCAGAAAGCCTCATCCTGCCCGGCCTCCTGTCTGATCCCATGATTCACATGAAGCGCCATTAGCTCCAGCGAATATTGCTCCCTTACGCTCAGTAAAACATGCAGAAGCGCCACCGAATCCGCACCGCCGCTGAAACCCACCAGAATTTTATCGCCTTCCGCGATCATATGCTGTTTCCTGATAAAATCCAATACCTTTTGCGTCATATTGCCAAATCTCAGTTTCTCCATATTCCGGCCACAACAACCGTCATATCATCTGCCAGTTCCCCGCAGTGCAGCTGAATACTGTACTCCAGAATTGCCCTGGACATTTCCCGGGGGTTCAAAAGCTCCAGTCTGCCGATATATTCCTCCAGCCGGGTCAGCCTCTCCTCCGGCAGCCTGTCCACCACTCCGTCCGACAGCAGAATCAGATAATCCCCATCCTCCAGGCGGATACGCACGGTATCCAGATTCAACGTTTCAAAAGCGCCAAGAGGAAGATTCTTGATCACAATCCGCTCCATCATATCCTGCCGTTTGTGATATCCCACAGGAGCGCCGATCTTATAGCACTCACACACGCCCCGATACAGATTGATATCGCACAGATCCAGTGCGGACATCCACTTTTCCTGCCCGTCCTGCAGCAAAAGATCGTTCAGGATCTGTATCACTTCCTCTTTACTATACCCTGCCAGAAGGAATTTTTCCATAAATTCCAGAATCTTTTCACTGCACCGAAACGCCTCTTCCCCACTGCCCACGCCATCCGACAGCATCAAAATTCCATGGCCGTCAATATTTTCCATAACCAGCACGCTGTCTCCGCTGACAGCCTCCCCGCTCTGAACAGCCCCGGCCTGTCCGACGATGATATTATATGCCGGCTCCTGTACAAATGTAAAGCTGTGATATTCTTCCTCTATGAAATATGGGCTTTTCGCGGAGGGAATCAGCTTCATGTCATAAAAA
>JAJQGR010000343.1 GCA_021200345.1 Lachnospiraceae bacterium
GCCATCTCCTGGGGCGTAAACCGGCGAACCGGTTGATATTCCGGAATTGGGAGGGAATATCCCTGAATTACGCTCATTTTCACCATACTCTCTCTCCAAAAACAGTATTCTTTTGTACAACTTGAACATATTTTATCCCTCTTTTTTCTTCCTCTCTATCAATTTTTTGCTAACATCTTGCAAAATTCTGCTATTTTTTTGGTAAATTTCTTTTCTTTTTTGTTAGAAAGAAAGAAGAGGTTAAAAAATGACATTCATTTTTTGACCTCTTCTTCATTTCGTCTGAGTATTAGATTTTTTTCTTTATAATTCTCTTGTCAGCTCCACAAACCGGATCTCATGAGGAGATAACTGGGCGTGAATTTCCAGAACCCCGTCCTCACATCCCCGATAGGCCACCTGCTGATGGGGATGCACCACATCCCGGAAATACTGGATATCTCTGGGATAAAGATGCTCCATCTGCCCGTATTCCAGCCACTGATCCAGAATGCTGCCGTGTTCCCGGTTGATCACCGTAGTATTGACCCGGTATTTTCCCTCCGCAAGTCCCTCCAGGCGAATGGTAATATCGATCACCTCCGGCGCGTCAAACACGGAATACACCTGCTGCGCGCTCACCTGTGAGTGTCTTCGAACCAGATACTGGTCATTGAAATGGGAGTAATGAAACATGACCAGTGTAATCCTGCTTCGATTATCTGTGGTTACCAGATAATTGGGACCTTTCTGTACCAGCTTCTCTCCCAGAGTTTTCATTCGCTTTAGCGCACTGAACCCCGGCTTTTTGAGTCCCGCCTGGCTGAGCAGTCCATTGCCTCCAAACAATAACAGGCTGGAATCGGTATGCGTATCACAGATATCCGAGAGCTGCCAGAACGCCAGCAGATCCACCTGATCCATCAGATCAATGACGTTTTTTACCAGAAACGCTGCCTGATAACAGCTGTCGTTGACATAATTTCTGGCGGAAATATCCTGTCCGAAAGCTGTCAGATACAGCTTTTGTGGTGCGTAAGGATGCCGCCGGAGGATCTCCCGCACGCCCCGCACCCGGTTCAGCGCCCGATCCGGATCCGCTGAAATCGTTGAATTTTCCGACGCCCCCGGCAACAGCTGAGAACTGTAGGCAAAGAGTGTGACGGACAGAAAATCCGGCATGAACCTGCGCTCATCCAGAAGGCTGAGCACATCCTCCAGCAGCTCGTCTCCCAACATAATGTTATAACCCAGCCCACCCACACAGGCGCCCGGCAGCATCTCCTTGATCAACCGGTACGCCTCCTGGAATCGACGGCAATAATATTCCTTGCTCTCCAGCATCTGCAGATCCTCATCATGCAGAAAGTTGATCTCAAACTGCCAGGTTTCCACCTCCTGCCTGCCAAAAGCATTGATGCAGTGACGAAGTAAGGAGGAAACCTTGTCCAGAAAACGACGGTTCTCTTCAATCATATATTCCTGCCGACCGCTTTTTTTATCCTGCGAATATCCCACCACATGAGAAAACTTGTAGGTCAGATCCAGAAACGGCTTCATCCCAATGGCCGCCATATTCTCGATCATCTGGTCCAGCCGGGAATAATTGTATTCCTCTGTGCCCGGGATGGTGGGAAGCATCGATTCATTTAAAACCGCCTGCAGCCTCCCATAGGAAAAACCGATTTCCTTCTGCGCGATTTGCATGTGTTCTTTCAATTCCGCACGGTCACTGTAATCACTGTATCCGATATTGATCGCCTTCTGCCATGGGAAACAACAATCCTTCCCCTGCGCCGCGTGAGGCACCGTCACCGTTGTCTTCGGCGCAAAATCACTCTCTGACAGAGTGGGCCCGCTCTGCACCGCGTAGCTTTTCAGATGATCCCGCAGGGTTACCTCAAGATCCAGCTCCTGCCGTCTGGAAATATTTTCCATGGCGGGCCATACAGTCTCCCTGTTTTCCGTCCGATACTGGGAAGGCGTGATCCCATAGGTATCCCTGAACATCCTGTTGAATGAGTTCATATTGGAAAAACCATTGTCCGTCGCGATGGCCAGAACCGTCTTATCCGTACATATAAGGTCATCACAGGCATGCTGAAGCCGCACCTGATTTAAATAGGAAACATAATTCCGTCCCAGGCAGCGTTTCACCAGTCTGGACGCGTACTGTGCGGACAAATTCAGGTGCGCCGCCAGATCCGAAAGCCCGATATGTTCCCTGTAATTGTTCTCCACAAAGGAAACAATCTCCCTGGCTCTGGTCGACAGCTCCCTGCCGTCCTCACCTGACAGAGCGGGAACATCCAGGACATAATGATACCGGTTCATATAGTACAGCAGGCCGTAAGCCTGAGAATTCAGCAGCAGGTCCTTCTCCGGATCCCCGGAAACCCATGTGAGCGCCATCTGTGCCATCATTCTCCGTAACGGCTCATAGTCCCGCTCCTGATCGGTGATGGAGGAACAGACATAATGCCCCAGAGATTCACTGCCTCCCTCCGCGAAAAAGTCACGTCCAATCTGCACCATCATCATTTCATTCTGGCCGCTGGCATAAAGATTATGAGACTGTCCTGGCAAAAGCATCAGCAGGTCATTGCTTCGAATCGTATAATGCCTCTGATCCATGATCAGCCCAAATTCCCCACGCAGAGCCCACAAAAAAAGGTAATCCGGCACATGTCCCGCCACATTGCCCCGGATTCTGGCAACCCGGATATCGCTGACTGGTCCATGCTCATTTTTGTTCCACGCCATTGCTTTTGCCTCCTTCCTCATCGGGTCTTTATGAAAAGGACAGCCCGCATTCACGGGCTGTCCCCTATATCAATTCCTATTCATCATCGTCATCCAATTTCAGGAAATCGAATTCCAGATCTTCGTCGTCATCGTCATCCAGGAAATTCTTGGATTTGCGGGTTTTGGGCTTCGGCGCGGGCTCTTCCTGCTTGCGCTTCAGCTCTTTGCGGGTGGTTTTCACGATATCGTCAGAGCTGGGGAAATCATCCAGATCCATATCATCCAGATCATAGTCCTCATAGGAGCTCTTCTGCTGAGTCCTGGTCTTCGTCTCCGCCACGCTCTCCGCTTTCGGACGGGGCGTCAGGGTTGGCGCCGCCGGTCTGGATGAAGTCTGGGGACTGCCGCTTTCTGCCGGCTTCGATCTCACCGTCTGCTGGGTCCTGGCCTGTACAGACTGCTGGGTTCTGGTCTGTCCTGCTGCCATCTGCTGGGTCCTGGTCTGTCCGGAAGCTGTCTGCTGAGTCCTGGTCTGTCCGGATGCCGACTGCTGAGTTCTGGTCTGTCCGGATGTCGATTGCTGAGTTCTGGTCTGTCCGGATGTCGATTGCTGGGTTCTGACCTGTCCTGCGGATGCCTGCCTGGGCTGCTGGGAAGTCTGAGATCTGCTCCCCGCTGCGGGAGTGGTCTCCTTTCTGACTGTACGACGGCGTCTGCTTTGCTCTCTCATCTCCTCCAGGAGAGCTTCCGCGTCTCTCCAGCGCAGGCAGAAGAACACCGCTGCCGCTGCCGCCACGATCAGCAGAATCACCAGAAGCACAATCACCACTCTCTGGCCGCCGCCTGATGAAGAAACAGGTGTATTGGCCGCCTCTAACAGAGCCTCCACGGAATATCCGGAGCTGCTGCCGTCCTCCACCAGATACCATACTGTCTCTCCCTCCGCGGTCTCCTGACTTACCAGGCGATAAGGAGCGGAAGACTCTGTCTGCGTAGTTTCCGTCTCCGTATTCTCTACCACATCCGGGTTGTCCACGGTTACCTCCACTTCCTGTGTGGAAACAGAAGCCAGATCAGAACGAACATAGCCGTAAACCGTACCCCCGTTCTGTTCAAACTCCACCTGATACCAGACATAACCGTCGTCCCCGGTCTCCTCCGTCAATACGGTAAATGTATCCCCGCTTGACAGGGTCGTCACCGCGGTACTGCTGGTGGAAGCTGACGCCCGGACATTGACGGAATTCACAGTGATGGTACCGGTGGTAACCGTAGTCGTGGTGGTCAGAACGGACGCCTCCGTGGTCTGTGTATCGACAGAGGTCTCTGACACGGTCACCACACTGGAGGGCACATATCCGGTCTCTGTATTATCCACGTAAAGCTGATACCAGATCGCGCCGTCCGTCCCGGTCACCTCATTATTCACTACTACACTCTGCCCGCTCGTCAGGCTCATCAGCACAGATGCAGAGCTTGATGCGCTTTCATACAAACTGGTGTCAGAAGTAATCGTACCAAGCTTTTGTACATACGCCTCCACCTGCACATCCAATTGATAAACAGCAGCCACTACGACAAGCAAAGCCGCTGCGAGAGTCAGAACTTTTCGCAGTTTTTTCAAAATGTACACCTCTTTTCAGTTTTCTATGGCCGTAAAAAATAAACCTTTGAAAGTAGTATACTAC
>JAJQGR010000344.1 GCA_021200345.1 Lachnospiraceae bacterium
GGAGAGAGAAGTGCTCTTCTCTGAGATGGAGGATATGGCGGAGTGCGGTCTTTGCGGCACGGCGGCTGTGATTTCTCCGGTGGGCAGGATTGTGGATCATGGCAGAGAAATTTGTCTGCCCAGCGGCATGACCGAGATGGGACCGATCACGAAGAAACTGTACGACACACTGACCGGTATCCAGATGGGCCGCATTGAAGCGCCTGAAGGCTGGATTCACGTGATAAAATAAGAATATGTTATTAAAAATCAAAAAAATAGTTTTCCCTTTGCTGCTTGTCGTCCTGTTTGCGTTTACCGCTGCCGCCTGCGGCAACAGCAAGGTGGTGCTGACGGCGGGCCTTGGCAAAAACGAAATCTTTCGCGTAGGGACTGAAAGTGCCTCTGCCGCGGAGTTTGGGCTCTATCTGGCGGCCATTGCCTGGGATTATGAAAGCATTTACGGCTCTGAATTCTGGAGCATTGACACCGGCGAGGGCACCACAATGCTGGATAATTGCAAGGATCTGGCGCTGGCCCAGCTGGCCCGTCTGAAGGTGATGAAGCTGCTGGCCCAGGAGTACAGCCTGACTCTGAACGAGGAGGAAGAGGCTCTGGTGGTTCTGGCGGCGGAGCAGTTTATGGACAGCCTTTCTGAGGAAGCGCTGGAGGCTCTGGGACTTGGAGAGGATGGCTCTGAGGTGCTGGAGCTTTACGAGGAGCAGCTTTTGTCGGACAAGCTCTATGCCTACCTGATTAAGGATGTGAATCCGGAAATCAGTGATGATGAGGCCAGGATCGTGACTGTCCAGCACATTCTGTTAAAAACATATACGGTGGATGAGAATGGAAACCGGCAGGAGATGAGTGAAGAGGAGAAGTCCCGTCTGTATACCAAAGCTGAAGAAATCAGGGAGCTTGCCCTGGAGGGTGAAAGCTTTGAAAGCCTGATTGCCAAGTACAGTGAGGATACCAAGAGCACTTATTCTTTCGGCAAGGGCGAAATGGAAGAGAGCTTCGAGAATACCGCCTTTGAGCTGGAGACCGATGAGATCAGTCATGTAACCGTAACCAGCCATGGCTATCATATCATCAAATGTATCTCCACCCTGGACAGGGAGGCCACCGACCAGAATAAGCAGGCTCTGCTTTTACAGAGAAAAGCGGAGGCCTTTGGTGAGACTTATAATGAATTTGTCTCGGATATGGAACCGGAATTAAACGAAGACGTTCTGGAAGCTTTTGAACTGGTGGATTTTGATGTGACAGGTGAGATCCTTTTTCTGGATATTTACGAAGAAGTGACCGCGGATTATGAGCCGACTTTTGAGAGCTGATTCTGAGCAGCATCAGAGTATGTTCACAAAATTTTAATAATTGATTCATTAAAATATTAGCACTCAATCGAATTGAGTGCTAATATTTTTGTTGACTTTTTTAAAATCCGGGATTAAAATGTGTTTGATTTGTGACAGACAATTTTGCAGCATATGGTTTGCGTGTCGTCCCGCCGGGCCTGTTGCATCAGAATTGCTTTAACGCAGGAGTCACCCTGAAAAATAACAACGGTGACGATTAACGATGAGTTTGTCACCGTTGTTATTTTTCAGGATGGCTCCGGAAACCAAAACCAACCAAGGAGGCAAACATGAGAGGAAATCTTTCTATTAACAGTGACAATATTTTTCCGATTATTAAGAAATGGCTTTACAGCGATCAGGATATCTTTTACCGTGAACTGATCAGCAATGGCTGCGACGCCATCACCAAACTAAAGAAGCTGGACATGATGGGCGAGTACGAGCTTCCCCTGGATTACAAGTCCAGAATTGACGTGATCGTGGATCCGAAAGCCAAGACGATTGCTTTTTGCGACAACGGACTGGGCATGACCGCCGAGGAAGTGGATGAGTACATCAACCAGATTGCTTTTTCCGGCGCCGCTGATTTTGTGGAGAAGTACAAGGATAAGACCAACGACGATCAGATTATCGGCCATTTCGGTCTGGGATTTTACTCCGCGTTTATGGTGGCGGATGAGGTACACATTGATTCCCTTTCCTATCAGCCGGGTGCGAAGCCTGTCCACTGGGAGTGTGACGGCGGCACGGAGTTTGATATGGAGGAGGGCCGCAAGACAGATGTAGGCACCGTCATTACTCTGTTTCTGAATGAGGACTGCCTGGAGTACTGCAATGAGTATAAAGCCAGGGAAGTCCTGAAAAAATACTGCTCTTTCATGCCCATTGAGATTTATCTGTCCAAGAAAGACGATGAGTCCACACAGACCATCAAAACTTCTGAAAAGCAGGATTCCGATGTGGTGGTGGAGACCATTGCTCCTGAAAAGGAGGGCGACGAAGAAAAGCTCAAGATTAAGAGACGTCCGGAGCTGCTCAATGACACCAATCCGCTGTGGACCAGAAACGCCAACGATTGCACCAGAGAGGAATATCTGGAGTTTTACCGCACCGTTTTCCACGATTATAAGGAGCCTTTGTTCTGGATTCATCTGAATATGGATTATCCTTTCAATTTAAAGGGAATTCTTTATTTCCCCAAGATCAACACCGAGTATGATTCTATCGAGGGTACCATCAAGCTGTACAATAATCAGGTGTTTGTGGCAGATAATATTAAGGAAGTCATCCCTGAATTCCTGATGCTTCTAAAGGGTGTTATTGACTGTCCGGATCTTCCTCTGAATGTGTCCAGATCCGCCCTGCAGAACGATGGCTTTGTGAAAAAGATCAGCGATTTTATCACAAAGAAAGTGGCGGACAAGCTGGCCGGTATGTGTAAGACTGACAAGGAATCCTATGAAAAATACTGGGATGATATCAGTCCCTTCATCAAGTACGGCTGCCTGAAGGATGACAAGTTCTGTGAGAAGATGACGGACTATATTCTGTTCAAGAACCTGGACGGCCATTATATGACTTTGCCGGAGTGCCTGGAGGTCAGGCCCATCGACGTGGATGAGGATGAGGAAACAGCGCAAAAGAATGAGACTGCCATGGATGAGAACGGCAACGCCGTGGAAGCGGAGGTGGTAGAGGAAACGCCTGCCGGGGAAACGGCCACGGATGAGAACGGCAATGCTGTGGAAGCGGAAGTGGTAGAGGAGACGACAGATGATGAGGCCGGGACCGGGAACACGGAGGAGGATTCTGAGGAAGAGAGCGAAGAGGAGAGTAAGAATAAGACCATCTATTATGTCACTGACGAACGTCAGCAGGCCCAGTATATCCGTTTGTTCCAGGGTGCCAAAATGGATGCCGTGATTCTGGATCAGAACATTGACCAGCCCTTTATTTCCCAGCTGGAAAATAAAAACGAAGGCATTCATTTCCAGAGAATTGACGCGGATCTGACGGAGAGTCTGAAAGCTAAGACCAGCAAGAAGGTGCAGAAGGAGCTGACCGAGAAGACAGAAGTGATCAGCAGACTGATGAAAAAGACCATCAAGAAAGACAACCTGACCGTGAAGCTGGAGAAGCTCCGCAACAGCAAGGTCGCGGCGCTGATCACTGTCCCGGAGGAAAGCCGCCGGATGCAGGATATGATGAAGATGTATGCGGCTAACGGTATGAGCATGGGCGATCTGGGCAAAGAGGATGAGACACTGGTATTAAATGCCGCTAACCCGCTGGTGAAGTTTGTCCTTGACAATGAGGACAATGAAAACGCCAGGACCATTTGCGAGCAGCTGTATGATCTGGCAAAGATTCAGCATGCTCCGCTGGAGGGCGATGAAATGGCCCGCTTTATTTCCCGCAGCAATGAGATTATGATGCTGTTGACGAAATCAAAAGAGGCGTAAATAGATCAAAATATGCTTTGTAAATATGAAAGACCGCAGGCGCAATAACCTGCGGCCTTTTCGATTTCGGGTCTTTTCGGTTTTGAGGGAAGCGCTTGACAATATAACAGAGAATGCTATAATTAAAAAATGTTAGTCAATGCTAACAAATGTGAGACCATCAAAGAAAGCCGGGGATAGAAACAGATGAACAAAATCACTTTAAAAATCGACGGGATGCAGTGCGGTATGTGCGAGGCTCACGTCAACGACGCCATTCGAAAAGCTTGCGGAGAGAGGGTAAAGGTTTCCTCCTCCCATACGACTGGGACTGCCGAAATATTGCTGGAGGCAGTGCCGGACATTGCCAGAATCAAAACAGCGGTGAAAGCGGAAGGATATCGGGTACTGGATGTAAATGTAGAACCGTACGAAAAGAAAGCCTTTTCTTTCTTTAAAAAATAAGGAGCGTGGGCCTGTATTGTATAGCTGTTTGCAATCGCAGCTTTGTCAGAATTTGCCATTTTTATGCCGCAAAATTTGAAAATACTGTGAAAAAGTTAGTTGACATTGACTAACTATTTGCATATAATCCTGTCTTTGACAGTAACCAAAAAACTCGAGCGCTA
>JAJQGR010000200.1 GCA_021200345.1 Lachnospiraceae bacterium
ATCAGCTTATTCTGTTTCAGATATATTTTTCGGCCAAACAGATGGGCATACCTGATACATTCACAGAGTGTTTCCGTATCCAGGTTATCGGCATAGGCTCTGGCTGAAAATTTTTCTCCGCCCACATACACCGCGTCTGCCCCGGCATAGATCGCGCCCAGTAAGCTTTCCAGACTGCCGGCCGGAGCCAGAAGCTCCACTCGCTTTTCTTTCATGCTTTCTTCCCTTTATATGATATCAAAAAGGCTGCCAGAACGGCAGCCTTATCGTCTATGATCAGTGATCCGTGGCTTTCTCGGAGCCGGGATTTTTGCCAGCCCCCTTTTCGTATTCCAAAAGCCGTTTTTTTAGTGTCTGGTTGGATTTCTCCAGCTTCTTCACATCGGACTGAGCGTTGTCATATCTGACTTTCAGATCAGCCAGCTTTTGCTGCAGATCGCGAATCTCCGCGTCTTTTTCCGCATTCTGACGCACATAGACAGAAACCTGCTCTTTGCTCTTAAAATAATCGTCCGCAATATTGATCTGCAGCAGCAGATGCTGCTTGTCGATGGGCTGAGAGCGAAAAGCCATATCCTTGCCGAACTCCTGATATTTGGCCTCGATATACTCTGCCAGCTTGGACAGATATTCATTGGACTCCTGTCCGGCAAGCTGATAAGACTTTCCTGCGATGGTAATATTTATGCGGTTCTGATCCATCTTTCTGTCCCCGCTTTCTTTGGTGTGATATTTGAATTATACTCAATCCCCAGCTACTTTGCAAGCCCCAAATGTGCATAAGCGGCGTCAGTGGCCACTCTGCCTTTGGGTGTACGGTTCAGGAAACCGTTTTGGATCAGGTAAGGCTCATACACCTCCTCGATGGTGCCCGCATCCTCGCCGGTAGCCGCCGCCAACGTCTCCAGTCCCACCGGTCCCCCCTGAAATTTATAGATGATGGTTTCCAGAATGTTGCGATCCAGATGATCCAGTCCCAGCTTGTCCACATCCATCAGATCCAGCGCGGTTCTGGCCACCTGTTCCGTGATAACACCGTCATATTTGACCTGGGCAAAATCCCGGACGCGCTTCAGCATACGATTGGCAAGTCTGGGGGTTCCCCGACTCCTTCTGGCAATCTCCACGGCCCCTTTGACATCAATTTGGACATTCAAAATCTTAGCGGAATGCAGGACAATGTCTCTTAGCTGATCTACCGTATAAAATTCCAGTCGGTGAATGATACCGAAACGGTCTCTTAAGGGCGCGGTCAGCAGACCGTACCTGGTGGTCGCCCCCACCATGGTAAACCTGGGAAGATCCAGCCGGATGGAGCGTGCCGTAGCCCCCTTGCCGATCATAATATCAATGGCATAATCCTCCATGGCCGGATAGAGCACCTCCTCTACCTGGCGGTTTAAACGATGGATTTCATCTACAAAAAGAACATCTCCCTCCTGCAGATTGTTCAGAATGGCCGCCATCTCTCCCGGTTTCTCTATGGCCGGTCCGCTGGTCACCTTACAGTTGACGCCAAGCTCATTGGCAATGATATTTGCCAACGTGGTCTTGCCCAGTCCCGGCGGGCCGTAAAAAAGCACATGATCCAGTGTCTCCTGCCTGGATTTGGCCGCGTCAATATAAATTTTCAGAGTTTCCTTTACCTTGTCCTGTCCGATATAGTCCTGCAGAAGCTGAGGGCGCAAAGAGCCCTCCACCCGAATGTCCTCTTCCTGGATGCTGGTATCGATGGTTCTTCCCATATCATTTCATTCCTGTCTTATTTTCAAACATGATGTACTTTCATCACAAATGATTTCTTAGAAAATGTGCTTCAGCGCCAGTTTTAACAGCATCTCCACATCCATATCCGCAGCATTCTCCACGCTTTTGACTGCCCGCAGCGCATCTGAAGAGCTGTATCCGAGAGCTGTCAGCGCTTCCACTGCTTCCTGCATATTGGAACTGGTCAAGGTCCCTTTGCCGGCCTGAACGCCCTCCAGGGCTCTCTGTTCCAGCACTTCTTCTACGGAAATCTTATCCTTCAGTTCCAGAATCAGTCGCTGCGCCGTTTTGGGACCAATTCCCGGCGCTCTGGCAATGGCCTTTGAATCACCGGAGATAATGGCAAATCTCAGGGCATCGGCATCCATCACTGAGAGAATTGCCATGCCACCCTTGGGGCCGATACCGGAGACGGTAATGCACTGCTTAAAAATATCCAGATCCGCCTGGCTTAAAAAGCCGTAAAGCAAAAAGGCATCCTCTCTGACACAGGTATAGGTATAAATTTTGACCTCCTCGCCCACAGGCGGCAGACAGGAAATCGACGCGCCACTCATCAGCACCCGGTATCCCACATCATGCACATCCACAATAATGCCATCTTCCCAGACACTGGCCAGCTGTCCCCGCAAATACGCGTACATTCTTTCTTCTCCCGTACCATAAATATAGGTATACAAACGGATAGGGCAAAAGCCCTATCCGCAGTAAAATTTTTGTAGTAAAAACAGATAAAAACAACGACTTAGTTGTCGATCAGCTTGCCTTCATTGTTCCAGCTGTAAAGCTTACGAAGCTCCGCGCCAACCGCCTCAGAGGGATGTGCAGCTGCACGTTTTCTCATGGCGTTGAAGTGAGGTGCTCCCACGGAGTTCTCAAGCAGCCAGTTCTTGGCGAATGTGCCGTCCTGAATGTCTGTCAGAATCTGCTTCATTGCCTTCTTAGTCTCGTCTGTCACGATCTTGGGACCGGTGATATAATCTCCATATTCCGCGGTGTTGGAGATGGAATATCTCATGCCGGCAAAACCGGACTCAAAGATCAGATCCACGATCAGCTTCATCTCATGAATGCACTCAAAGTAGGCGTTCTCAGGAGCGTAACCAGCCTCCACCAGAGTCTCAAAACCGGCCTGCATCAACGCACATACACCGCCGCAGAGCACCGCCTGCTCACCAAACAGGTCAGTCTCAGTCTCATCCTTGAAGGTGGTCTCCAGCACACCCGCTCTTGCACCGCCGATGGCCAGAGAATAAGCCAGAGCAAGATCCAGAGCCTTTCCGGTGGCATTCTGCTGCACCGCTACCAGGCAGGGAACACCCTTGCCTTCCTGATACTGGCTGCGAACGGTGTGGCCAGGTCCTTTGGGAGCGATCATGGTGACATCCACATCCTTGGGAGGAACGATCTGTCCGAAATGAATAGCGAAGCCGTGAGCAAACATCAGCATATTGCCGGGCTCCAGATTGGGAGCGATGGACTCCTTGTACATAGCAGCCTGCTTCTCATCATTGATCAGCACCATGATGATGTCAGCGCGCTTGGCGGCTTCCGCGGCTGTATAAACCTCAAAGCCCTGGGCCTCAGCCTTTGCCCAGGATTTGGAGCCTTCGTAAAGGCCGATGATCACGTTGCAGCCGGACTCTTTCGCATTTAACGCATGAGCATGTCCCTGACTGCCGTAGCCGATGACCGCGATGGTCTTGCCTTCCAGCAAAGACAGATTGCAGTCTTCCTGATAGTAAATTTTTGCCATATTTTCCTCCAGTCTTATCAGAAAGCTTTGATGAGACGGCTGAAACGAGACGCACAGACGGTTTCAAAAAAACTTTCTGAATGAAAAAGTTTCATTTATACAAAGCGATATAATATACGCAATGCTAACAAAATGATTACAATAAAATCCATGCCATGAACATGGAACGCAGACAGTCCTTAATCAATGAACACTACATTTTCCGCGCCCCGCACCAGACCCACAAGGCCGGTTCTGGCAAGCTCCAGAATCTCATAATTGGTCAGGAGCTTCAGAAAAGCGTCGATCTTTGACTTATTGCCGGTCAGCTCAAACATCACGCTCTCATCACAGATATCGCTGACCTTCGCCTTAAAGATCCCGGCCAGAGTCATCAGATGCTCTCTCTCTATGGCGTCCGCTTTCACTTTAATCAGAGCCAGTTCTCTGTAAACACTCTCACCCGGCTTCAATTCCTTGATGCTGCGCACATCCACCAGCTTCCCCACCTGCTTTTCAATCTGTTCCAGCACCTCATCATCACCGCTGGCCACAATGGTAATGCGGGTAAAACGGGGATCCGCGGTCACACCTGCGGTAATACTTTCAATATTGTAGCCTCTGCGGCTGAACAGTCCCGAAACCCGGCTTAACACTCCGGTGGTATTGTCTACCAGTAACTGAAATACTTTCTGCTGCATACTCTTCTCCTTTGCCGGGGAATGGCACAATAAGCCCAAACCTCACCGATTTATTTTAGCAATTTCAATTTCCAATGTCAACATTACGGATTGTAGCTGTTTCCGATATTGGGTTGATTTATTTTATTCTTATAATTCAAAACTGTTCAAACAACCAGAAAAAACAGCTTGCAATTACTTAGGAATTAATTTTTAA
>JAJQGR010000323.1 GCA_021200345.1 Lachnospiraceae bacterium
CGGAACAACGCGATCATCCCGATCACTTTCTGGAGCGGCAGCGAGGGGAAACTGAAGAAGAAACTGAAAGATATTCAGGGCTATAACGGGGAAATGGCAGCCGTTTACCGGAGATGTGCGCTGGCTTTTCTGATTGCCGGGGCAGGAGCATTGATCCATATGGCGGTCGGACTGACGATTTTGGCATTTGCCTGTACTGTTGGGGTGTATCTGGTATATCACAAATATCAAATGATATTGCAGAAATTTGCGGGATGAAAAACAGTCTTTCCGGACTCATAGGATACTCAGGAGATATCGGTAAATGTAATGAATACCAGGAAAGGGAGGTAACTGAAGAGGAATGGAGAAATTAAAATCACGTTTTATCATCATCGGCAGCGGCTGGCGGGCCATGTACTATGCGCGTATTGCGGCGGCGCTGCCAGAGTATTTTGAACTGTGCGCCATACTCTGCAGGAGCCAGGAGAAGGCGGACGCAGTTCGCGCGGCGCAGGGAATTTATACAACGGTATCCATTGAGGAATGCAGACGGATGAAACCGGACTTTGTAGTGGTGGCGGTCAGTAAGGCTTCCATTGCGGAGGTGACGCTTGAGTGGGCTTCCTATGGCTTTCCGGTACTTTGTGAAACGCCGGCGGCGCTGGACGAGGAGAACATGTGCAGACTTTGGGAGGCGCATTTAAAGGGCGCGGTGCTTCTGAGTGCGGAGCAGTATACACGCTATCCGCTTTATCAGGCAATGCTGAAAATACTGGACAGCAATCTGATCGGAGTGCCGGACAGCGCAGTGGTGTCGCTGGCGCACGGGTATCACGGCGCGAGTCTGATCCGTGCGTTTCTGCGGGAAGGCATGACGGCTTTTCGCGTTTCCGGGCGGGAGTTTATCTTCCCGACAACGGAGACACTTTCCCGTTACGAGCGCTTCACGGATGGCCGTGTGGGAATGAAGAAACGTATGACCGCGATGATTGAATTTCAGGACGGAAAAGTTTCGTTGTTGGATTTTGATTCCGAGCAGTATCGTTCGCCGATCCGCCATAATTATGTGAATATCCGGGGCTGCCGCGGCGAGATGAAAGACGAGACATTCTATTATCTGGATGTGGAGAATCTGCCGCGGGAGGCAAGTCTGGAAGTGGAAAGCCGCAGGGTGCGCACCGCGTCTGAAAATCCGAATCTGAGAGAGTTTACGGAGGTGACAGGGATTTCCTTTCGCGGAGAGGAGATTTACACACCGCCCTTTGGCCTGTGCGGCCTGTCGCAGGATGAGACGGCCATAGCCCTGGTGATGGCGGATGCGGCGGAGTGCGGGGCGGGCTTAAAGGAGGCGGATTATCCTCTGCGGGAGGCGCTGCAGGACTGCTATATGGCGATTCTTCTGGAAGAGTCGATTCAAACGGGACGGCCGGTGGAAAGTCAGGTTATGCCATGGCAGAGTTAACCAATCCGCCGGCCGGTGGTGGTGACTGTGTCCTGGAAAGGGTGAGGGATTGTTCGTTGACATTGCGTCTCTGTTTTGCTATTCTTTATTTATTGTAAAAATGAGCAAAGAAACGCTTGATAATATGAGGAGGTACTTATGGCGGAATCGAAACAAAGAAAAACCGGAACATCAGCAAAGCAGCGGCTTTTCAGTCTGTGCCTTGCCATGGCGCTTTTGGCGGCACTTTTGAGCGGCTGCTCGGTATCAGGTACGGACAGCAACGAGGCGAAAACGGAAGAAAGCAGTGGCAGTGTATCACAGGAAACGGACAGCGGCAGTGAAACAGCGGTGGAGCTGAATATTGTCGATGACAATTACCGCAACTATTATGAGATCTTTGTTTATTCCTTTTATGACAGCGATGGAGACGGAATCGGCGACTTAAACGGGGTTACGGAAAAGCTGGATTACATTGCGGACATGGGCTTCAACGGGATCTGGCTTATGCCCATTATGCCTTCGCCTTCCTATCACAAATACGACGTGACAGACTATTATGATGTTGATCCGGTGTACGGCACCATCGAGGATTTTGAAAATCTGGTGGAAGAGTGTCACAGTCGCGGCATCCGCCTGATTATCGATATGGTGATTAATCATTCCTCTTCCCAGCATGAGTGGTTTACCACCGCCTGTGAGTATCTGGCGTCCCTTGGCGCGGAGGAGGAGCCGGATGTGACCGTCTGTCCCTATGTAGAATATTATCACTTCTCCAGAACCCAGGAGAGCGGCGTCTGGTACGAGATTCCGGGGGCTATAGAAGGAGCGGAGTGGTATTATGAGGGAGAATTTTCCTCAGAAATGCCTGATTTAAACCTGGAGTGTGAGGCGTTGAAAGCGGAGTTGGAGAGTGTCGCGGATTTCTGGCTGGATATGGGTGTGGACGGCTTCCGCATGGATGCCGCCATGCACTTTGACGAGACCGACAGCCAGCTGAACAGAAGCATCCTGAACTGGCTTTATACTTATTGCTGTGAGACCAATCCGGACTTTTATATGGTCAGTGAAGTGTGGGCAGGCAGCTCCACCATCGAGTCTTATTATGCCAGCGAGACACCCAGCTTTTTCAACTTCCCCAATTCCAGCGTGGACGGGGTCATCGAAAAGACGGCCATGGGTACGGCTACGGCGGAGAAGTTTGTGAATACCATGCTGACGGATCAGCAGACCTACTCGGCAGTGTATGCGGATTATATTGACGCGCCTTTCCTGACCAATCACGATCAGGTACGGGTGGCTAATAACCTGCAGAATAATGAGAACAACATGAAAATGGCCTGCGGTCTGCTGATGACCATGAACGGCAGCCCTTTCGTCTATTACGGGGAGGAGATTGGCATGATGAGCAAGGGCCAGTCTGATGAAAATAAGCGTATTCCCATGTACTGGTCGGATACAGATACCACCGGAATGACCGTGGGACCGGAGAATATGACCCAGGGCATCGGTTCCGCTTTCGCCGCGGTGGATTCTCAGCTTGCGGATGAGACATCCATTCTTTCTTATTACAAGGAAGCTCTTCTGATGCGCAATCAGAATCCGGAGATTGCCCGGGGTGAGATTACCATTGTGGAGGAGCTGACAGGTGAGGATACCGCGGTCATCTTAAAGACCTGGGAGGAGAGCACCATTGCTATTCTTTACAATACGGATACGGAAGCGGTGACTGTTGACCTGAGTGGTACCGCATTAGAGAGTATGGAGCTGCAAAACTGTCTGACGGTGGGAGTAGAAGAGATCACCCTGACTGATAGTATAGTCACTATGCCGGGGCAGTCCATCTGCGTACTGCGTTAAAGAAAAAAGAGGCACTCTTCAGTCAGGGAAAACCGGAGGAGTGCCTTTTTCTTCTTATGCTGTACTAGTCAGAAAGCTGAATCAGCGTAAAGTCGTCCACGCTGCCCCAGCTTTGGGCGGCGCATTTTATATGTACGCCGAAGGAGATGGAGCCGCTTTCCTCAAGAGTAATTTCAATGGTGGGCGTTTTCCACTCTGCCCAGCCGGTGAGTGTATACGAGGCAGTCTGTTCTTCGCCTCCATTTGAGTTTGCGAACAGGTATGCCTCTGCATCGCCAGAGGCGTCGAAACCCTGAGCGTTGACCATCAGCTGATAGGTACCGGGCTCCAGACCATCGATGGTCTGCTCTATCTGGAATTCCATATCATTTTCTGCTGAATAAAAATGGAAAGAAACCTCTCCGGTGGTGGCGTCGTCTTCATGAACCTGGAAATCCGTGGGATTTTCATCGCCGGTGTAGGTAACAGTCCAGCCGGGGGCGTTATGAGCGTCAGTGTATTCCTCAAAGCTGGGGTTTGTAACCAGATTGATGGATGTTATCTCCACATGACAGATGACGGAATCACCATCCTCAGTGACGCCGGAAATCTCATAGGCGCCGTTGATACTGGTGTCAATGGAGGCCAGTTGTTCCGCATCCCAGGTGACGGCCGCCGTCTGATTGAGGGAACGGTTGTTGTAAATGACCTGCACCGTTTCGGGAAGAGCAGGCTCGCTGCCTACATTGCCGGTATAATATACATCCGGAATGTAGTCCACGGCAGGCCCGGTTTCATTGCCGTCTTTCAGATATCCGAATACTTTCAGGGATGCCAGCGGATATCCGTCAAAGTCAAACATGGCCTGATTATCCCAGGAACAGCCGCCGTAATATTTTCCGGCGTCCTCCGGATCATAATCCGCTGCGTAGCTGGCAGCCCAGCCGCTGCCGTATTTCTCCCAGACAGGGAAATTGGCGTCATAATCCGCGTCACCTACGGGAATCCATACTCCCTCCCAGTAGAACACACCGATCACACCGGCCTCATTGGCTGCGGCGCAGACATCCCGGATCATGGCTGCCTGGCTCTGTACAGTGGCGCCGTATCCCTCCACCAGATCATCGG
>JAJQGR010000008.1 GCA_021200345.1 Lachnospiraceae bacterium
CATTACGAAGATTATGACGCTTCTTTTGACTTTCGAAGCATTGTCGGAGGGAAAGATCGGCCTGACGGATTCTGTGATCACCAGTGATTACGCTGCCGGGATGGGAGGCAGTCAGGTCTATTTAGAATCCGGTGAGGTACAGACGGTGGAGACATTGATCAAATGTGTCACAGTGGCTTCTGCCAATGACGCAAGCGTAGCGCTGGCGGAATATATCGCCGGTTCGGAGGGCACATTTGTGGATCTGATGAACAACAAAGCTGTCAGTCTGGGAATGGTGGATACTCACTTTGAGGACTGCTGTGGTCTGACAGATTCTGATACTCATTATTCCAGCGCAAAGGATGTGGCAGTCATGTCCAGAGAATTGATTACCTTGTATCCGGAGGTGTTTGATTATACGGGAATCTGGATGGAGGACATCACCCATGTGACGAGCCGGGGAGAATCAGTTTTTACCCTGAGCAGTACGAATAAGCTCCTGAAAAGCTATCCGTATACCACAGGGTTGAAGACCGGATCCACCTCGAAAGCAAAGTTTTGCGTTTCCGCCACTGCGAGAAAAGATGATATTGAGATGATTGCTGTGGTTATGGGGTGTGAAAACAGTGCGGATCGTTTTACGGAGGCGGCGGCTTTGCTGAATTACGGCTATTCTGTCAGTTCACTGTATGTGGATGAAAATTTATATACGCTGGATCCTGTGCAGGTGACCGGCGCCATCGAGAAAGAAGCAGGGGTTGCCTATAGCGGCGCTTTTCGTTATCTGGATACGGAAAACAGGGATATTTCCAGGATTGAGAAAAGCTTTGAGCTTCCCCAGACGGTTGAGGCTCCGGTAGAAGAAGGACAGACAGCGGGATACGCCGTATATTCACTGAATGGTCAGGAGATTGGGCGTACGCAGATTGTGTATACCCAGTCGGTGGAGGAAGCGTCTTTGTGGGATTTCTGTAAATATGTGCTCTCTGTTTTTTGCTGCTTGCGCTGAGTCCCTGTTGTATGTTACAATAAAACGGTTTTATGGCGGGAGACATTTGAGAGGTTATGATCCTGTCTCTGCGTCGGTTTCAGACAGTTTCCGGGTGGATGGTTGGAAATTATAATATATGCAGATTTTATGGGTTTTTGCAGTGCTGCTGATCATGGCGGCCTGCCTGATTGTATATCACGATACACACTATTTTCATGTTGTCAGATATCAGATGACCAGTCCGAAGCTGGCGAAAGCACTTCGCGTTGTGGTGCTGGCGGATCTGCATGATACCAGGTACGGGGATCATAATGAGAAGCTTTCGGCAAAAGTGAAGGAATTGTCCCCGGATTTGATTCTCATCGCCGGGGATATGGTAACAAGCTGTAAGCATCCTGATTTCTCGGGGGCCGAAGATCTGATCTGCGGCCTTGCTGAAAAATTCCCTGTTTATTATGGAATGGGCAATCATGAGAGCAGACTTGCGTCTGATGAGGAAGAAAACCACCAGTTTGAAGGGTATCAGCAAAAACTGTCCCGGGCCGGCGTTGTTTTTTTGCAGAATGAGAGCACAGTGCTTGAAGAATACAATATTGCTCTGCATGGTCTGGAGCTGGAGAAAGAATATTATCAGAGACGAGGCAAGAATCCTCTTTTGCCTGATTACATGACGGAAAAATTCGGAAAGGCTTCTCCCCATATGTTTCATCTGCTTATTGCCCATCATCCGCAGTTCTTTCCGCAGTATGCGGACTGGCACGCGGATCTGACTGTCAGCGGGCATGTCCATGGAGGAATTGTCAGACTTCCCCTGCTGGGAGGTGTGGTTTCCACTGCTTTTCGGCTTTTTCCAAAGTATGACGGAGGCCTTTTTATACAGGGAAATTCCGTCATGGTGATCAGCCGCGGACTGGGCAGCCATACCATTCCGTTCCGGATGTTTAACCCGGGAGAATGTGTGGTGATTGATTTAAAACCTGGAGAGAAAACAGATGGCCATATCTGTAAAACTGGAGAAATTTGAAGGTCCGCTGGACCTTTTGCTCCATCTGATTGAAAAAAATAAAATTGATATCTATGATATCCCTATTGTAGAAATCACGGAGCAGTATCTGGACTATATCCGTGCCATGGACCATGAGGACCTGGATGTGGTCAGCGAATTTCTGGTGATGGCGGCGACTCTTTTGGATATTAAGTGTAAAATGCTCCTGCCCAGGGAAGTGGATGAAGAGGGGGAGGAAGTAGACCCCAGAGCGGAACTGGTGGAGCGCCTTCTGGAGTATAAGCTCTATAAATATATGTCTCAGGAGTTAAAGGACAGGGAGATGACAGCCGGAAAAGCTGTATACCGGGGAGAGAGACTGCCTGAGGAGATAAAAGCTTACAAAGCCCCTTTGAACTATGAAGAGCTGATCGGCGATATGAGTATTCCAAAGCTGTATGCCCTGTTTGAACAGCTTCTGAAACGTCAGGAGGACAAGATTGATCCTATCCGCAGTCAATACGGAGATATCAAAAAAGAAGCTGTGGACGCGGAGAAAAAGGCGGGATACGTCGGGCATTTTATTCTGTCCCACAAGCATTTTCGCTTTCAGGAGCTGCTGGAGAGCCCCCATTCCCGAGAGGAGATCGTTGTTACATTTCTGGTGCTTTTGGAACTGATGCGGATGGGAAAGGTGACGGTGGAACAGGACGGGCTTTTTGATGATATCCATATTACGTCCAGGGAGACGTTTGAGGATGATGAGGATATTGGAGTGGGAGAGACTTAAAGACGATGGAGAGAGCGGAAGCGAAAGCCGCCATGGAGGCGATTCTATTTACTGTAGGTGACAGCGTGGAGATCTCCAGGCTGAGCCTGGTGACAGGGCTTGATAAAAGGGCGGTGACTGAGCTGTTAAAGGAACTTCAGAGTGAATATGATGAGAGAAACAGCGGTCTGCAGCTGGCTTTTTGGGAGGATGCCGTGCAGTTGGGCACCAGACCGGAGTATTATGAGCAGATCATTCAGATCGCCAGAACGCCCAAAAAGCTTACCTTGTCGGATACCGTGCTGGAGACCATGGCGATTGTGGCTTATAAACAGCCGGTAACGCGTCTGGAGATTGAGAAAATTCGCGGTGTCAGCAGTGATCATGCCATTAATAAGCTGTTGGAGTACGATCTGATTCAGGAGCTGGGGAGGCTGGATGCCCCCGGGCGCCCCATCCTTTTTGGCACCACAGAGCAGTTTCTGCGCTCTTTTGGACTGAGCTCCATGGAGGACCTGCCTGAGATTTCCGCACTGCAGGTGGAGGAATTGAAACAGCAGGCACAGGAGGAGGTTTCTTTAAAGCTGGATGTTTAGAGATTTCCCTGCATATATTAGTAAGGAAGAATTTGAAAAGACCGGCGGGGACTTTACGTGCATTTTTTCAGGCAGTATTCTTTTCGTTTCCACAGTGTTCAGATCAGAAAAATAAAAAAGGCAGTGTACATGACCGTCCTGATTTTCAGTCTGTATTTCGGGCAGTCAGAGGTTTGTGCGGGAGAGCCGCAGACCATCAGGGAGAGTGACCTGTTCAGCCAGGCGGCGGTATTGATGGATGCCGATACAGGGCGTATTTTATATGGAAAAAACGAGAACACGGTCCTTGCCATGGCCAGCACCACCAAGATCATGACCTGTATTATTGCGCTGGAATATGGGAATCCGGAAGATGAAGTGACTTTTTCAGCCTATGCGGCGGCGCAGCCTAAAGTAAAGCTGGGAATGGGAAAAGGCAAACAGGCTCTTTTCAGGGATTTGCTGTATTCCCTGATGCTGGAATCACACAATGACACAGCGGTTGCGGTTGCGGAGCACATTGGCACCCAGCAGCTGGGATGGGACACCGGCCAGGTGATCAATCACAGCCATGAAGAATCGGTGGAGGCGGTGGAGGCCTTTTTAAAGCTGATGAATGAAAAAGCGGCTTCTCTGGGGTGCGATCATACTCTGTATCTGACGCCAAACGGACTGGATGCCAGTCTGGAATATGAGGATGCATCCGGTCAGATGGTGGAGATTTTTCACAGCACGACAGCGGCGGAGCTGGCCAGAGTGATGAGCTATTGCATCCTGGAGTCATCTCAAAAGGAGAAATTTCTTGAGATCACGCAGACTTCTGTATATGGATTTACTGACTTAAGCGGCCAGAATTATTACAGTTGCTATAATCACAACGCGTTTCTGTCCATGATGAGCGGGGCGCTCAGCGGCAAAACAGGATACACAGGGCGGGCGGGATACTGTTATGTGGGAGCTCTTGAAAGTGAAGGCCGTACTTTTGTGGCGGCACTCCTGAATTGCGGCGCGTACGGCAGCCAGACGAAAAAATGGGTTGATCTGCGCAGGCTGATGGAGTATGGAATGAAATATTATGAGA